>NZ_DBNGPQ010000110.1:0-83108 GCF_057122925.1 Umezawaea sp.
ACAACCCTGTTGGTTCGTTCTTCCACCACCCCTGGTAAGGCGGTGCCGCGAACGGCGCCGGGTTGGGCTGACGCGTCGGCGTTCTGCGAGGCGAACGGGCTCGTGCGGGCGCCGTCGCTCGGGCCCGGCCACGTGGACGGCCGGCGGCGGGGGCGGCCAGCCGGACCGGGTGTCGATCGCGTCGTTCGACGAGCGGCGCGGGGGGTCGGTGGTCGAGCCCGCGAAGGCCGTGGCGGGGTACCGGTCGTTCGAGCGGCCTCGGGCGGGCGGGTCGGCGCGTCCGGGTGGGTCGCGGGCAGCACCGGCCAGGTCGCGGGGCCGGCGGTCCGCTCGTCGTGACGGACGGTGGGCGCGGACCGCGTCCGCGCCCACCGCCGCGCTACCCGAGGGTGAAGTGGTCGACGTCGAACAGACCGCCCGACCCCGCCCCGGTGAACACGAGCACCACCTGGCCGGTCGCCGTGCCGGTCAGCGCGGTCGACACGCTGGTGAACGTGTCGTAGCCGCCGGTGTTGGGCACCGCCACCGAACCCAGCAGCGGCCCGGTGGACGAGCCGGACCGGACCTCGATCCGGCCTCCCGCTCCGCCGGAGGACACCCGTGCGGTGAACTGCCGGGCACCCGCGGTCGACACCTGGGAGTAGGCCGCCCAGTCGCCGTTCTCGATGTACCCGACGGTCTGGCCGCCGACCGCGCCGGCGTGCCCGGCGGGCTGCACGCCGGACGACGACGTGTACGCCTCGCCCTGCACCTGCGTCGGCACGACCACACCGAGTTCCTTGATCCGCACGTTGCGGAAGGACACCGCGCCGTCACCGAGGTTCTGGAGGCCGACGTGGCCCTGCCGCAGGCTCCGCGCCGGATCGGTGTTGGTGAAGTCGTTGACCTGCCTGCCGTTCAGCAGCACCCGCAGCCGTTCGCCCTCGACCAGCAGCTCGAAGGTGTTCCACTGCCCCGGCGGGTTCAGCGCCGCGTCGCGGACGGCGGTGTCGGGCGCCTGCGCGCCGTGGACCGCTCCGGTCGTGGTGTTGGCCGCACCGGAGGCGTCGATCGCCACCTCGTACCCGCCCGCGCCCGGATCGGCGGCGCCGGAGGCCGGGAACCCGAGGAAGATCCCCGAGTCGCCGTCGCCGGTGAGCCGCCAGTCGAGCTTGAGCGAGTACGAGCCGAACTCCTTGGCGGAGTGCCAGAGGTTGCCCGGTCCGCCGCGTGACGTGAGCGTCCCGTCGGCGTTGGCGAAGCTCCCGGTGCCCGCCTGCGACCAGCCAGCGGTGGAGCCGGTGAACAGCCCGGTGTAGCCCGATTCCGGTCGGCAGTCCGCCTTCGCCCGTCCGGCGGCGAACCTGATGCCGCCGAGCAGGTGGGCGCGGAACACCGGGTCGGCGTAGGACTCGATCGTGTGACCGAGTCCGGTGTAGAACGACCGGCCCGCCGACACCGCGCGGCACCAGGAGATCGGGTGGTCGGCGCCCATCCTGCCGCCGGAGTAGCTGGACTCGTCCAGCGTCGCCAGCACGTGCACGTTCGGCCTGGGGTTGGCGCGGTAGTCGTACAGCTCGTCGGTGCGGGTCCACGTCGGGCCGAGGTGCGCGGTCGCGGCGTGCGCCCGGTCCTCGACCTTCACGGTGGCCTGCTGGACGGTGGGGTGGCTGAGGAAGTACGCCCCGACCACCTGCCCGTAGAACGGCCAGTCGTACTCGGTGTCCGCCGCCGCGTGCACGCCGACGAACCCGCCGCCGCCGTTGACGTAGGACTCGAACGCCGACTGCTGGGTGCCGTCGAGCACGTCACCGGTGGTGCTGAGGAACACCACGGCGGCGTACTTGGCCAGCTCGGTGGGGGTGAACGCCGCCGCGTTCTCCGTCGCGGTGACGGTGAACCCGTTGGCGGCGCCCAGGTCGCGGATCGCCTGGATCCCCGCGGGGATGGAGTCGTGCCGGAAGCCCGCGGTCTTCGAGAAGACCAGGACCTGGTAGGGAGCTTGGGCCTGCGCCGCCGGTGTCATGACCACACCGGCCGACAGTAGTGCCGCCGCGGCGAGCACGGGGAGTCTGCGCATCGTCTTCAGCCCTTCAGCCGGAGGTGGTGAAGTGGTCGACGTCGAACGCGGAGTCCGCGGGCGCGCCCGGACCGGTGAAGGTCAGGAACAGCGGCCCGGACCCGGTCCCGGTGAGGGTCGTGGAGACCGTCTGGAACGTCTCCCACCCGCCGGTGACCGGTACCGCGACCGAGCCGAGGACCGTCCCCGTCTGGGAACCGGACCTGATCTGGATCGTGCCGCCGGTGCCGGCCGAGGACACCGACGCGCTGAACGACCGCAGACCCGCCGTGCTCACCGACGAGTACCCGGCCCAGTCGCCGGTGTTGATGTACCCGGCGGTGGCGCCGCCGCTGGCGTTCGCGTGCGGTGCGGGCTCCACGCCGCCGGTCGAGGTGAACGCCTCGCCCTCGACCCGGTTCCCGCTCGTGGTGACCGTGATCGCGTCGACGTCGAACAGGTTGCCCTGCCCGGTCACGCCCTTGAACACCAGGAACAGCGGGGTGGACCCGCTGGGCCGGTTGGTCAGCGGGGTGCTGACGTCGACGAAGGTGTCCCAGTTGCCGGTGTTGGCGACCGCCATGGAGCCGAGCAGCGTGCCGGTGGCCGAGCCCGCGCGGACCTCCAGCGTGCCGCCCGGACCGCCGGACGAGACCCGTGCGGTGACCGAGGTGGCGTTGGCGAGAACGTAGGGCGAGTAGGAGATCCAGTCGCCGTTGTCGGTGTAGCCGACGGTCTTGCCGCCCTCGGCGGTGGCGTGGTCGGCGACCTGGACGCCCTGCTGGGCCCCGAAGTGCTCGGCCTGCCGGTGCCTGGGCTGGAGGATGCTGACGCCGTGGGAGGTCAGGCCCGCGTTGTCGGTGTACTCCGCGTCGAAGACGCCGTAGACGTTCGCCGCGGCGTCGTGCTCACCGTCGACCGGCACCGGGATCGTTCCGGAGCAGCCGGTCCTCTGGGTGATCTGGTGGCGGTGGGAGTCGTGGCCGAGCAGGTAGGTGACCTTGACCCGCGAGCAGTCGACCGGGCCGTCCTCCGGGTCGCTGGCGCTCACCTGGAACGGGACGGTGTCGCCGAAGGAGAACAGCGCGCCGTCGCCCGGCAGTCGCAGGGTCACCGTCGGGGCGGTGTTGCCCGCCGTGACCAGGATGCTCGCCGACCCCGTCAGACCGGTCGGGTCCGTCACGGTCAGCTTCGACGAGTAGGAACCCGCTGTCGTGTAGGTGTGCGACGGGTTCGCGGCGGTGGACGTGCCGCCGTCGCCGAACTCCCACCGGTAGGTCAGCGCGCCGCCCTCGGGGTCGGCGCTGCCCGCGGAGGAGAACGCCACGGTGAGCGGGAGCGCGCCGGACACCCTGTCCGCCGCCACCTTCGCCGTCGGCGGCCGGGGCGTGTTGCCCTTGTAGTCGATCCGGTACAGGGCCTGGTTGTCCGACCCGGTGCCGTAGTCGAGGACGTAGAGCGCGCCCTCCGGGCCGAAGTTCATGTCCATCACCTGCGTGCCGCTCCACGGGAACGCCTCGATCGCGCCCCGCGAACCGTCCGCGTCGACGCCGATCGCCTTGATCCAGCGGCGGCCGTACTCGCCCGCGAAGTACTTGCCGTCCAAGGACTGCGGGAACTTCGTGGCCGAGTTCAGGTTCGGGTTGAACCGGTAGACCGGGCCGCCCATCGGGGACTCCGAGCCGCTGCCGAACTCCGGCGGCGACCCCTCGTCACCCGCGTACTTGATCCACGCCGCGCGCGGGGCCGGCAGCTTCGCCAGCCCGGTGTTGCGCGGCGAGGAGTTGGTCGGGCCGGTGGCGCAGTCGTGCTTCGCCCCCGACGGTCCGCTGGGGAAGGTGAACCGGTTGTACGTCTCGGTGGTGCTGTTCGAGCCGGTGCAGTACGGCCAGCCGTAGTTGCCCGCGCTGGTGATGCGGTCGAACTCCACCTGCCCGCTCGGCCCGCGGTTGGCGTTGGTCACGCCCGCGTCCGGCCCGTAGTCGCCGAGGTAGACCACACCGGTGGCCTTGTCGACGTTCATCCGGAACGGGTTGCGGAAGCCCATCGCGTAGATCTCCGGGCGCGTCCGCGCGGTGCCCGGCGCGAACAGGTTGCCGGACGGGACCGTGTACGTGCCGTCGGGTTGCGGCTTGATCCGCAGCAGCTTCCCGCGCAGGTCGTTCGTGTTGCCCGAGGTGCGCTGGGCGTCGAACTGCGGGTTGCGGCTCGTGCGCTCGTCGATCGGCGAGTAGCCGTCGGAGACGAACGGGTTCGTGTCGTCGCCGGTGGTCAGGTACAGGTTCCCGGCGGCGTCGAAGTCCAGGTCGCCGCCGACGTGGCAGCACTGGCCGCGGTCGTTGGGCACCCTCAGGACGACCTTCTCGCTGGCGAGGTCGAGGGTGTTGTCCGTCTTCAGCACGAACCGCGACAGGTGCAGCTCACCCTTGAACGGCGCGAACTGCGCCTCCGTGCCGTCGGCGGGCGCGTCACCGTCCGGTGTGGACAGCCGGGGCGAGTGGTACAGGTACAGGTAGCGGTTCGAGGCGAAGCCGGGGTCCGCGACGACGCCCTGGAGCCCTTCCTCGTCGTGGGTGTAGACGGAGAGCTTCGCGGCGACCGTCGTGGAGTTGCCCGCGGAGTTGGTGACGCGGACCGTGCCGTCGCGGGCGGTGTGCACCACGGAGCGGTCGGGCAGGACGGTGAAGGACATCGGTTCGCCGAGCTTCGCCGAGCCGACGGCGAGCTGGACCTGTTGGTAGTCGGCGGCCGGGATGTCGGCCGCGGCGGGCAGGGGTGTCAGCAGTGAGGCGATCAGCAGTGACGCGCCGAACGCCCGCGCCCACACCGGTGGGGTTGCGGACATGGCAGGGTTTCCTCTTCCGGCAGGGGGCATCGCCCGCCGACCTCTGGTGCCTGGTCGGCGGTGGTGCCCTGGCAGGGTGGTGCCCTAGTCGGTGCTCGGGACAGCGGCGCCGGCGGAGGCTTGTGGCCGTCCGACGCCGGGCTTGCGGTGGAGTTCTGGTGGGCTGGTGCTCACCCGGTCGTGCGGAGGTCGGTGGCTCGGCTCATCCACCCACCTCCACCAGGCCGAGGGACTGGAGTTCGTCGCGCACCCAGTCCAGCTCGGCCGTCAGCCCCTTCACGAGGCCGGCCTCCCCGACCGGGCGTTCGGGCAGCGCCTGCCACGTGTACGTCTCGACCTCGACGTGGTCGGTCCACGCGGTGGCACCGCCGAAGAGCTTCCTCAGCGTCCCCCGCAGGACGTCGCGGGTGGTGGTCAGCGGCGGGCGCGGGTCGGCGTGCAGCGGGGTGTGGAAGTGCACCCGCCACGGGGCGTGCCCCGGCAGGCCGCCCGCGAGCGCCGCGTCCAGGTCGTCCACGCCGTACGGCGCGCCCTCCCTGGTCTGGTGCAGGAACCGGCGCTCCACGAACGACGACAGCGCGTACCGGGTGGCCGGGTCGCGGGGCCTGCGGACGTGCAGCGCGGTGGAGGCCTGCACCTTCACCACGGGGATGCCCGCGGCCGACAGCGCGTCGAGGGCCTCGACGGGTTCCTCGAACGCGACCGCGAGGTGGCAGGTGTCCAGGCAGACGCCGAGCCTGGTGGTGTCCGCGTCGCGGAAGTGGGTGACGGCCTGGCCGGTGTTCTCCACGACGCAGCCGGGTTCGGGCTCGAAGCCGACCCTGATCGACCGGTCGAGCCGGGACAGCCCGTCGGCCAGCAGGTCGAGCTGGCGGGCCGCGCGGATCGACCGGGAGGCCGTCCACGGGTCGCGCCAGCCCAGCGGCAGCGTCGAGATGCTGCCGCGCGTCGCGTCGTCGGGCATCAGCGCCGCGAGCAGCCTGGCCAGGTCGAGCGTGTAGCGGGTGCGGCGGGGGTCGGCCCAGTCCGGGTGGTAGACCGCGTGCTTGACCACGGGTGCGGGGAAGCCCTGGTAGGGGAACCCGTTGACGGTCACCACCTCCAGACCCCGGCTGCCCAGCTCGGACCGGAGCTTGGCCAGTGCCGCCCGGTCGGCGAGCAGTTCGCTCGCGACCGGTCGCGCCAGCCAGAGCCCGAGGCCGAGCCGGTCGACGCCGAGGCGCTTGCGAACCGGCTCGCCGAACCGGCGCAGCTGGTCGAGCACCCCGGCCATGTTCTCGGCCGCGTGCACGTTGGTGCAGTAGGCGACGTGCACCGTGGTGCCGTCGGAGTGGCGGAAGCGCACGGCCCTCACCCCCGCCCGCGCGCGGGCGCGACCACGGCCCGGCGGTCGTCGGTGGTGCGGGGCCCCCGGTGGACGTGGTGGTGGAAGAAGCGCATCAGGCCTCCCCGGCGAGGACCATCGGGACGTCGGCGGGCACCGGACGTCCGGCGGCGACGCGGTCGGCGGCGAACGCGCGCGGCGTGCGGCGCAGCTCGTCGTCGATGCGCGGAGCGCCCATCTCCGCGGGCGGCACGCCCGCGGCGACGCACTTGAGGACGGCGGGCCGGTAGGCGTGCGCGTCCAGCCCCTCGACCCTCGCGGTGGCGAGCGCGGCGGCGACCGGGGCGAGGTCGTCGGTGCGCAGCGCGTCCAGGACCAGCGGCAGCCGGGCGTCACCGACCGGCAGCACGTCCAGCGCGGACCCGAAGAACTCGGGGTCGCCGAGCCGGTGCTCGGCGAAGCCGGTCGTCGCGCAGCCGAAGCGCGGCCCGGTCACGGCGGCAGCACCTCCCCGGACTGCGTGCGCCCCACCGGGTTCGGGTTCGTCCCGACCACCCGCCGCACCTGGCGCGGCACCGGATCGCGGGCCGCCTCCAGGTGCGCCGGGCCGACGGCCACCGCGTGACCGCCGAGCGGCGCGCCCCCGAGCACCGGACGGGGCGCGCCGACCTCCACCGCGACCGCGGTGGTCGCGAGCACGGGGGTGGCGGGCGCGCTCATCGGCGCGCCCAGTCGCGCAGCACGTCGTGCTGGGCGGCCAACCGGTGCGGCCCGGCACCCGGCGGGTCCTCGAAGAAGAACGCAGGCTCCGGCACCTGGCCGGGCGCGTCGACGGTCGCCGTGAACCGGGCCGGGTCGAGCACCGGCGGCGCGGCCAGCGCGGAGTCGCTGCCCTGCCAGGTGACCTGGAGGGTCATGCGGGTGCCGAGGAAGCCCTCGAACAGCACGTGGTCCCACGAGGCCGGTCGGCGCCGCGGCGACCGCCCGCACCGCCGCGGCGGCCACGACGGCCGTCGTCGCGACCGCTCCCCGTGCCCCCACGAGCCGCACCCCGGTCCTGCCCGCGGTGGCCCCCCGGTCCCGTCGCACGTCGGACGGCGCGGAGTCGGTGCTCATCGGACGCTCCCCACCGCGGACCGGACGGGCACCAGGGCCGGGTCGCCGAACACCGCTTCGAGCGCCACGTTCGCCCCGCCCCGCGACGCGGCGGCGAACCCGAGCGTGGACAGCTCCACCCGGCAGCCGCCGATGTCCGGCGCGATCACGCGGGACCGCAGCTCGGCCATCATCGGGCCCAGCAGGTACGGGCCGAGGCGGGCGAAGTAGCCGCCGAGGACGACCACCCTCGGGTTGACGAAGTTGATCAGGATCGACGCGCCGACGCCCAGCCCGGCACCGACCTCCGCCAGCGCGTCGAGCGTGCGCCGGTCACCGGTCTCCGCGCGGCGGCGGATCATGTCCAGCCGCTGCTCCAGGTCCAGCGACGGGTCGCTGACCGGGTCGTCGGCGTCGGCCGCGAGCCGGAGCATCCCCGCCATCCCGACCAGCGTCTCCCAGCAGCCGCGACGGCCGCAGCCGCACTCGTGGCCCGCCGGGTCGAGCTGGATGTGCCCGACCTCGCCGGAGAACCCCTCCGCGCCGCCGAGGAGCCTGCCGCCGGAGATCACCCCGCCGCCGACCCCGATCTCGCCGGTCAGGTACACCAGGTCGGGCGTTCCCGCGACGCCGCCCATCGCGTACTCGCCGAGCGCCGCGAGGTTCGCGTCGTTGGCCACCCGGATCGGCACCGGGTGCTCGCCGAGCAGCCCGGTGAGCCGCTCGGTCATCCCGCGCACCACGGGCACGTCCCGCCAGTGCAGGTTCGGCGCGAACGCGACGACCCCGCCCTCCACGTCGACCAGCGCCGGGATCGCGACCGTCACGCCCACCGGCAGCACGTCGCGCCGCCTGCACTCCCGCACGGCGCGCGCCGTCAGCTCCGCCACGGCGTCCAGCACGTCCCCCGGCGGCAGCGCCTGCACGTCCAGCGCGACCCGCTGCTCGAACAGCACCGTGCGGGTCAGGTCGAGCACCAGCGCGGTCAGGTAGTCGACGTTGATCTCCACGCCGATCCCGCCGACGCACCGCCCGTCCAGCTCGACGCTCTTGCCGGGCCGCCCGACCGCACCCGCCCGGTCCACCTCGCCCTCGCGCACCAGTCCGCGGTCCACCAGTTCCGCCACCAGGCTCGACACGGTGGCCTTGTTCAGCCCGGTGTCGGCCGCGATGCCCGCGCGCGAGCGGGCGCCGCGAGCGCCGAGGTGCCGCAGGACCAGCGCCAGGTTGCTCCGGCGCACGGCGGCCTGGTCGGCGGGCTGCGCCAAGGCCAGAGATCGGAGGACTGGGGAAGGGTGCACGGCCACCGCCGGTTAGTCGGTCGGATCAACGAATCGCGCCACTCGAATGCTCGTTAACAGTCGGTTTTTTACGGGTAACGACCCGTGAATTAAGACTCAAGCGGACGCGCACAAGCAACAGTTCACGTCTCCATGTCCCACTAATGGAGTAGTCATCAGCGCGCCCACCAGCCCTAATGAACCACGCGAGCCGACCACTGCTCCGCCTGGCGCAACAACCCTTGCTCCGTAGGAAATTTCCGGTCGTCAGACGGCTTGACGCCATTTGGACCACACGCTATACAGGGGGTGAATTAGTTCCGGCATTGGCTTAATCTCACGCGCCGCACAGCACGCTTTTCCATTATTCGACACCCAATTGACATCGTTGTCACCCGCGCGGACACGAATTCCGCCCACAGTTCCACGACCAGGTGGGCCACTCCCGCACCACGACCACCCCGATCCCCCGCACCACCCGGCTCGCAGCCGGAACACGTCGGGTCGGTGCCCCTGGACGGCGATGCCACCCCCTCGCACACCGGGGCAGCGCTCACCGCCGAACCCCACCGTGACGAATCCCGAGGGCGACCACCGGCCGGACGACACCCGCGCCCTCGCCCGCGCCCCGATGACACAGCGGAGGCCCGACCGGACAAATGTCCGACTGGCGTCCACGGGGCCCGCCGAGCTTCACCAGGTCACAGCCGGGATCACCGGACCTGGCACACTTCCCGTGGACCAGCGCGACGGGAAGCACCTGGTCAGGAAGGAGCGCAGGTGGTAGAAGGACACCTAGCCGCTGCTCCGACCGTGGTCAGGGCGATGCTGGGAAAACTGATGCGAACGAACCACCCCCACCCCGCGTATCTATCCACGACACCGCGTACCACTTCTTCACCCGGTTGTGGCACGATTCCGGCCACCCACTCGCGCCGGCAGCGCATGACGGAAGGAGCCAGGTGAACGCCCGCACCGAGCAGGTCGACGACCTGCAGCTCGTCGCGCTACCCAGCGCGGTGAACTGCGCGGAACTCTTCGCGCGCTTCTCGCTGGCCGAATGGTCCTTGCGCCCCATGCAGGACGAGGCAGCACACGTACTGGGCCACCTGGTCGCGTCCGTAGTGGACACCGCCAACCACAGGGTGCCGCGCTTCATCACCCTGCGCCTGCGCCTCTCCGGCAACATGCTGATCCTAGAGGTCGAGATCGACCCGTACGCCCCGAAACCAGCCCCCACGAACGCCCTCAAGGGCAGGCACGCGGGCATCCTGCAACTGGACGACGGCTGCACGCTCCTCTGGTGCGAACTACCGCTGCCCACGGGCATGACCGCCTCAGCGGTCCCGCTCCCCAGGCGCGAACCCCGCCGCTCCCCGGCAGCGGAAGGCCTCCCCCCGGAGGCGACCGAGGTAGACCCGCAGGTGATGGAACGCCTGCTCTACGGCTTGGGCGGCTCACAGGGCTGGCAGGGCGAGTAACCACAGCGGTCGAGCGACCACGGCAGTACGGGGACCGGCGCGCAGGTTCCGCGGACGAGCGGCACCGGGTTCCGCGGACCAGCAGCAGTCGGCTCCTCCGGACCAGCGGCAGCGGGTTCCGCGGACCAGCGCCGCTCGGCTCCTCCGGACCAGCGGCAGCGGAGTTCCGCGGACCAGCAGCAGGCTTCTCCTGACCAGCAGCAGCGGAGTTCCGCGGACCAGCGCCGCTCGGCTCCTCCCGACCAGCGGCAGCAGGCTTCTCCGGACCGACAGCAGCGGGGTCCGGTCAGACCCCCTCACCCCCGAGCAGCAAAGTCCTCCAAGTACCCAGCAGCCGCCCCAGCCCCACCAGCCTCCAGAAACGCCCGCCGAACCCTCCCGGCGGCCTCCCGGTACCCACCCTCCCCCAACACCGCGTCCAGGGCCGCCCCGATCTGCCGCGCCCCGGCCAACCCGAACCTGACCTGCACCCCAACCCCGGCCCCCTCCACCTGACCGGCCACGATCGGCTGATCATCCCGGATGGGGGCGACCACCAGCGGCAGCCCGGAGTTCAACGCCTCGCACACCGTGTTGTGCCCCGCGTGGCAGACCACCGCGTCCACCGACGCCATCAGCTCCAACTGCGGCACCTCCGGCAGCACGAGCACGTCGTCATCGGACGCCCCGACCGCCCCGGACGGGTCCACCACCACGGCCTGCACCCGATCGGCCCGCTCCCGGACCGCGACCACGGCCTCCCGCAGGAACCGCGCCCCGGCGCCCACGCTGATCGTCCCCAGGCTGATCAGCACCAGCGACCGCCGCGGGTCCAACCGGTCCCACGGGAAGTCGGCCACGACCGGACGCGGGTGCAGCGACGGCCCGACGTACGCGATCGGCTCACGCCGGGGGATCGGCCCGACCAGGTCCTCCACGGTGTACGCGAGCACCAGGTCCGGTGAGTACCTCAGGTCGGAGGACGGGCCGCCGTAGTCCTTGCGCAGCCCGGCGAACAGGGCGTGCAGCCAGTCCAGCACCTTCGGCAGCCCGGCCTCCATGTCGATCAGCTCGGCGGGCGTGGTGGCCGAGGTGGCCCACGGGATCCCCGCGGCTCCCGCGACCAGCGCCCCGGCCAGCGCCTGCTGGTCGGCCACGACGACGTCCGGCGCGAACACCTCCACCGCCGCCCGCACACCCGGAACCATGGTGTGCGCCAACGGTTCCAGGAACTCCTCCCACATGACCTTGATCGATCTCATGCTCCGCACCTCGGGCCCGCGCTCGGTCCACCGCCCGGCGGCGGGCGGGACGGCGCAGTCGAACACCACCGCGTCCGGCCCCAGCACCGACCGCAGCAGCGGCCCGTAC
The DNA here is from genome assembly GCF_057122925.1 of Umezawaea sp. Lineage (NCBI taxonomy): Bacteria > Bacillati > Actinomycetota > Actinomycetes > Pseudonocardiales > Pseudonocardiaceae > Umezawaea > Umezawaea sp. The sequence continues at coordinate 11,414 of NZ_DBNGPQ010000110.1, forward strand.
CCGGCCCACGCGACCGAGTGCCCGCGCTCCACGAGCTTCGCCGCCACGCCGATCGTCGGGTTCACGTGCCCGGTCATCGGCGGCACCACGAACAGGAACCGGCGGGCCGCACCGTCCCCTCCGGACGGGACCGGGGGCCGGACCGCGAGCGGGTGCACGGGCGGCGGCGTGAACACCGGGCCGGTGTTCACGCGCAACTGGGCGACGACCTCGTCCACCAGCGTCCCCACCCGCAGGGAGATGAGCTGGTCCATGTCCAGTCCCCGGAGGAACGGGACCAGGTCGACCCGGCCGCCGTAGAACGCGCCGAGCACACCCAGCAGCACGGGCAGGTCGGTGCCGATGCTCTCGAACTGGAGGTCGGTGTGGAGGTCGGTGTCGCGGGTGATCGACTCCGCGGCCACGCCGTAGTCGCCCAGCACGCGGACCAGGATGTCCGCGACTTCGCGGTGCACGACGTCGGGGTCCACGGTGGTCGGCATCAGGTCCTCCGGAAGGGTGGGGGAAGTGGGTGTCGACGCGGTGAGGACCGGCCGACCGTCAACGGGATCGACGACGTGCCAGCGCCCCCGCACCGGGTCGCCGTCGATTCGGCTGGTGGGCGAGGGTGGCCCGTGGGGCACCAGCCTGGTGATCCGCAGCACCCGGCCCGGTCGGACCCGCAGCACCGAGCGGACGATGTTCTCCAGCGCCGCCAGCGGCAGGGCGAGCGGCGGGGTCAGCGGAACGGCCCACAGGTCGGCGGGCTGGGGTTCGCGCACCACGGCGGTCCGGTCGACCGGGCCCGCGCCCTCGTGCCAGGTGGCGACCGGGATGACCGCGCCGAGCCAGCGGGCGGGCGCGGGGACCGTCGACTCGCGCGCGGCGTGCACCGCTACCGGCGCGTCGACCTCCCGCGACTCGTAGCCGAGGCGGAGTTCGGCGACCGGACCGAGACCGGGGCGGTCGAACCGCACGTCCACCACCGTCTCACCATCCACAGTGGACAGCGTGGTGGTGCGGCGCAGTTCGAGCGCTCCCCGCTCCAGCCGCAGCCCCTCCAGGCACACGGCGACGTCGCCGATCCAGGCCACCGCGGGCTCCTCGCCCGCCGGGTGCACCCACACCGCGGACGCGAGCGCGTTCTCCAGCAGCACGCCCACCGGCACGGCGGCGTGACCGGACACGGCGAAGTCGGTCAGCACGGGCGCGCTCGCGTCGTCGAACAGCACGTCGGCGACGAACTCGACGCCGGGCCGGTAGCCGACGGGGATGCCGAGGTGGAAGACGCGCGGGTAGACGGCGGCGAACTCCGGCACCTCGCGGTGCAGCGGGAACCCCCGCACCTGCACGGGGTTCAGCGCGCTGCCGAGCGCGCCGAGGAACGTGACCTCGCCGTGGGCGGGGGCGCGCAGCTCCTCCGCCCAGCGGCGCACGCCCTCGTCGGCGCCGATGGCGGTCATGTACCGGACGGCCGCGTCGTAGTTCGTGATCAGCCCCATCCGCTCCCACGTCGGCCAGCACAGCGTGGTGACCGGGAACGGGGCGCGCGCGTCGGCCCAGAGCCCGAGGCGGGTGAGGCCGTCGTTGGCCGCCGCGTAGGCGATCTGGCCGACCATCCCGCCGAGGCGTCCGCTCATGGAACCGGTGTTGCAGAAGAACTTCAGCGGCCGGTCGCGCAGCGCCGCGAACAGGTGCGCGAACCCGTCGACCTTGGTGGCGACGGTCCGCAGGATGTCGTCGTCCGACATCCTCGGCAGCCGGGTGGCCGTGTCGACGCCCGCGTTGTGCACCACGCCGGTCAGCGCGGGCCCGAGCCTCGCCAGCAGCGCGTCGACCTGCGCGCGGTCGGTGAAGTCGCAGACCTCGTAGTCGAGGCGCAGCCCGTCGGCCCTGGCCGACGCCACGTTGGCCGCGAGCAGCCGCCGCTGCGCCATCCTGGTCGTCTCGGCGCGGACCGCGGCCAGCGTGCCGTCCGCGCTGGCTCGAATCCACAGATCCCGTTGGTGGGCCTTGAAACCGTCGTCGTCGAGCGAGCCCCACGCGTCGTCGGGGCCGGGCAGCGGGTGGCGTCCGGTGACGACCACGCGGCACCCGTGCGCCGCGGCGAGGGCCGTCGCGGCGGCGAACCCGATGCCCCGGCCACCACCGGAGACCAGGACGAGGTCGGAGGGGTCGAGGCTCACCGTCGGCGCCCCGCCGTCCTCCCGCCGGGGCGCCAGGGTGTAGCGGACGCCGCCCGCGTAGCCGACCTCGTAGGAGCCCCACCGGTACAGCTCGCGGACCAGGACGGAGGGCAGGTCGGCGACCTCGGCGGGGTCGATGTCGACGACCTTGGTGTTCAGGTTCGGCAGCTCCTGGTGCAGCGTCTTGGCCAGCCCGGCCCACAGCCCGCCCCACGGCCGGTCGCTCGCGCCCCGGTACCCCATCCGGCCGCCGAGGTAGGTGACGGCGACGTAGCAGGTCCTGGTGGCGTCGGTCTCCTCGGACCAGGCGTCGTAGCAGCCGCGGAGCGCGCCGATGGTGCGGAGCAGGGCGGGCCGCCAGTCGGCGGGGAACCCGGCGTCGGACGTGAGGTCGACGATGCCGTCCGGCCGGTCGTCGGCGTCGCGCAGGTGGCCCTGGCCCACGAGCACCACGCCGTGCGCGACCAGCTCGGCCCCGACCGCCTCCCGCGTCTCGGGCGTGCCGCCGATCAGCAGGATCCGCTTGCCCGCCAGCAGTTCCGATGGTGAGGGGTCCGGTGTGGACGTCCGGCGCGGGTGCCAGACGAACCGGCGGGTGCTCACGACGGCACGCGGGAGGCGGTCATCAGCACGTTGGGCATCGGGCGCAGGGACGCCTTGGGCCAGATGCCGGTCGGCCTGCCGGGCGTCAAATCCATCCGCACGCGTCCCACGACGGTGGCGACGACGAGCTGAACCTCCATCAGCGCCGCTTCGAATCCGATGCACTTGCGGGCTCCGCCCCCGAACGGGTAGTACGCGTACTTGGGCCGGTCCGCGACCTGGTGCGCGGGGCAGAACCGCTGCGGATCGAACGCCTCCGGGTTCTCCCACAGGCTCCGGCTGTGCTGCGTCACGTAGGACGACAGCAGCACCGAGCTGCCCGCCGGGACGTGGTAGCCACCGATGGTGTCGTCGGCCACCACGTCCCGAGGATAGGACCACACCGCCGGGTAGAGCCGCAACGACTCCGACACGACCTGCTTGAGGTAGGGCAGCTCCGGCAGGTCGTCGACGGTCGGCGTCCGTCCACCCAGGACTTCCGCCAGCTCGGACTCCAGCCGCCTGCGCACCTCCGGGTGCTGCGACAGCGCGTGCAGGGTCCACACGATGCTGCACCCGGTGGTCTCGTGGCCTGCGAGGAACAGGGTCTTCAGCTCGGCCAGCACGGCCTCGCGCGGCCACGGCGCGCCGTGCTCGTCGCGGGCGGCGAGCAGCGCGGACACGACGGTGTGCTCCTCGACCTCGCCGCGCACGTGCCGCTCGACGACCTCGTCGAGCACGCGGTCGAGCGTGGCGCGGTGCCGGGTGGAGGTCCGGCGGTAGGGGGTCGGCACCCAGCGCGGCAGCAGCTGCGACACCGAGCCGCTGCGCAGCACGGCCTGCATCGCGAACAGGGTGGCGGGCTGGAGCTCGGCGGAGTGCGGGCGCAGGTCGACGCCGAGGAACATCTTCCCGAACACGCCCATGGCCATCGTCATGACGCCGTCGGTCACGTCGACCGGCTCGCCGCGGTCGGCGGCGGCCTCCCACCCGGCGACCAGGTCCTCGGCGCACCCGGTGATCGCGGAGGACTTCTCCACCAGCCGGGGCTTGTGGAAGAAGGGCTGGCTGACCTGTCTGCGCTCGCGCCACTCGGCGCCGTCGGTGGTGAGCATCCCCCGGCCGAAGAACAGGTCGAAGTTGCCGTAGAACTTGCCGCGCACGTAGTTCCTCGCGTTGTCCTGGAGGATGTGCTTGACCGCGTCCGGGTCGCTGACCAGGTGCACCACGAACGGGCCGAGCGAGATGCGCACGATCCCGCCGTGCTCCTGCTCCATCGCCGTCACGAAGCCGATGGCGTCGCGGTCGAAGCGGCCGAGCTGGCTGCCGCTCGGGCCGGGCGCGTTCACCTGGTCAGCCACCGGGGTTCTCCTCGTGGACGGTCACGCCCGCGTCAGCGCGGCGGTGAGGGGGTCGACGTACCCGAGCGCGGTCGCCTCGACGTCGTGGATCTGGACGACCACGCGGCCGTCGGCCGTGGTGGCGACGAACCGGTTGCCGGGAGCCTGGCGGCCCACGGTCGACTCGGCTGGGGTGGCGTACAGCTCCAGGTCGCCGTGCCGCGTGACGAGGGCGTGGTCGTCGCCGCGCTGGTAGAGGTCGATGCGGCGGATCGACACGGGAACGGCCACCGGCAGCCCTTCGTCCACCGGCGCCAGCACCTCGGTGCGGACCATCGCGTCGAGCAGCACGGCGGGCACGCCGTACCCGGACGGGCGGACCTCGGCGGGCGCGAACCTCGCGCGCTTGCCCTGCGGGTGCCAGCGGGTGTCGGTGGTCGCCACGAACGGCCCGGTCAGCAGCACCGGCGAGGACTCCAGGTGGTACGGGTCGGGCAGGGCGACCTCGTCGTCCTCCGGCCACGCCTCCCAGTGCGGCGCGCGCGGGAACTCCCGCGCGAAGCGCACGACGACGCTGCTCAGCAGGCGGTCCTCGACCAGCAGGACACCGCCGGGCGACACGACGTCGACGGTGATGCGCACCTGCACGGACGTCACCTCGTCGCCCTGCTCCAGCAGCCGCGCGCTGATCCGCTTCGGTCCGGCGGGGTGCGCCTGCACGAAGTGCTCGAACCGCAGGTCGGTGAAGCCGATGACCTCCTGGCCGGGCACGATCCGCGCGGCGGTCTCGGCGGCGAGCGCGACGACCCAGCTCGCGGGCACCGTGGGCGTGCCGCGGACCAGGTGGTGCTCGACGTCCGGGACGGCCCTCGGGTCGAACTCGCGCACGAACTCCGTGCGGGGGCCCGCGTCCGCGGACTCCAGGTAGCCGGGGTAGAGCCGCCTGCCCAGTTCCAGCTCCGCGTCGCCCATGTGCAGCACGAACGGGTGCCGGTTGGTCGCGTGCAGCTCGCGGACGAAGTGCCGGACGCCCTCGCTGATGGCCATGTGCGTGTACAGGCCGCCGCGCTTGAAGTAGGAGCGGGCCAGCGCGTCCGCGCCGATGCCGACGCCGTCCCACAGCGTCCAGCCGACGGTGAACTCGTCGGTGCCGGACAGGGTGGCCGCGTGGTCGGCCGCGGAGGCGAGGAAGTCGTTGCCGGAGCCGTAGTCCAGCTCGCCGGAGAGGCCGAAGTGGCCGAGCAGCGAGCCGAAGTTGCACCACAGCCTCGGCGGCCGGTCCCGCAGCGCGCTCTTGAGGTTGCGGTAGCCGTCGACCTTGAGGTCGCGGATGGCGCGGAACTCGGCGAAGTCCTTGTCCGGGATCAGCGCCGACCGGTTGCGGCCCGCCGCGTTGATCACCAGGTCGACCCGGTCGTGCGCGGCCAGCACGGTCGCGACCGCGGCCTCCACCGACGCCCGGTCCGTCACGTCGCAGGTGAGGTAGGTGACCCGGTCCGCGCCGCAGTGCTCGACCAGCTCGGCGAGGTTGCGGTGGGCGGCGCGGGCGTCGACCATCCGGTCGAACTCGCGGTTGAGCCCGGCCACGAGCGCACCGCGGCGGCGGGACAGCTCGGCGCGGATGAAGTGGCTGCGCCCGGCGGCGAACTCCTCGTCGGTGCCCTCGAACACCTCGGGGCCGTAGTGGTCGAGCGGGTTGCTGCCCACCAGGTAGAGCCGGGGCCGGAACGTGCGCGCCAGCTCCTTGACGACCTCGGCGGTGATGCCGCGGGCGCCGCCGGTGGCCAGCACGACCGAGTCCTCCGACAGCAGCGCGTCGGCCGGGTGGTCCAGGTCGACGGGCTCCGGCACGAGCACCAGCGTCTTGCGGACCGTGCCGCCCCCGTGGTCCGCGTCGAGCACCACGACCGGGTACAGCCGTTCGGCGGCGCTCTCCCGCTCGGTGCGGCGCACGGCGGTCGCCAGGTCGGAGCCCGCGGTGAACAGCCCGAACGTGTGGCACCTCGGCAGCTCGTGGAAGGTGCACTTGACCAGCGCGGCGAACAGGCCGTGGGCCGGGTGGTCGCGGCCGTCGGGGCGGGCGCCGAGCAGCAGCGAGATGAACGAGCTGTCGCCCGCCGCCAGCACGTCGTAGCGCTCCTGCACCACGAGGAACGCGGCCTCGTGCAGCGCGGTGAGCCGGTCGTCGCCCGCGAGCACGGCGGCCGAGGCCGGGACGGCGCCGAGGTCGGCGACCAGCCGCAGGTGCCTCGCGGACGAGCCGGAGAGCAGGCTGCGGACGGCGAGCGGGGTGCGTTCGGCCAGCTCGTGCCAGCCCGCGCGGGCCTCGCGCAGCGGCCGGGTGGAGATCACGACGGTGTCGGCGGGCACGTCGACCGTCGCGAGCAGGTCGGGGTCGTCGGTCAGCACGACGGTGCCCGGCGGGAAGAACGGGACCTCGGGGCGGACGTCGTGGGCTGGCGCGGGCCGCAGCTCCGGCACGTACCTGCTGACCTCCGGTGCCGGGGCCTCCGGGTCGGTGAACCGGTGCGGCAGCCGGCAGGCGGCCCTCTCCGCCACCACCAGGTCCACGCGCACGCCGTCGCACACCACGCCGACCGGTCCGGCGGGGCCGGTCAGCGCGCGGGCCAGCGCCACCGCGCCCGCCGCGCCGGTGTAGCGGGCGTGCTCGGCGGCGTCGACGGTCCGGCGGGGGTCGGCGGACGCGTCCAGCGTCGCCAGCACCGGCAGGCCGTGCTCGGCCGCGGTCTCCGCGGTGGTCAGCGCGAACAGGAACACGCCCTCGGCGAGGGGGTCGTCCGGGTGGACCAGGTCGCCGAGCAGCGTCCGGTACTCGGGCAGCACGTTGCCGTTGAACCCGCCCACCAGCGCGAAGTCCAGCTCCCCCGCCGCGAGGTAGCGGTGGGCCACGTCGAACGCCGTCAGCGCCGAGGCCAGGCCGGAGTCCAGGGTGATGTTCGGTCCGTTGAGGTCGAAGTAGTTCGCCACCCTGGCCGAGATCACGTTCGGCATCATGCCGGGGAACGAGTCCTCGTTGGACGGTGGGACGAGCCTGCGGACCCGCGCGGACAGGGTCTCCAGGAACTCCGGTGGCAGGTCCAGCTCCGGGTCGGCGGCCAGCGCGGCGGCGATGTCGTCGAGGTAGCAGCGGGTGGCGTAGAGCATCGCCGAACGGGTCGGGCCGAGGTTGCCGACGACCACGCCCGCGCGTTCCGCACCCGCGTCCCACAGGTCGCCGAGCTGCTCGCGCAGGTCCCGCGCGCAGTGCAGGGCCATGAGCTGGCAGCGGTCGACCGTGCGGACGGTGGAGGCGGGCAGCCGGACCTCGGCGAACGGCGGCGACGGGTAGAACTCGCCGAAGCTGTCGTCCGGCGCGCGCCCGCCGTGCAGCCAGCGCACGACCTCGTCCCGCGTGGACAGGCCGGGCAGGTGGCCGGACCAGCCGACCACGACGACGGACCGGTCGGTGTCGGGCCTCGGGCGCGCGGGCGTGCCGGGGACGTGGTCGCGGAGCAGCACGTGGGCGTTGGTGCCGCCGAACCCGAAGCCGGACACGGCGGCCGTCCTGGGGCGGGTCGCGGTGCGCGGCCACGGCAGCGGGCTGGTGGGCACGGCCAGGCCGGTCCCGGCCATCCGGAACTCCTCCGGCGCGGCGGTGAACCGGTGCTGCGGCGGGATGGTCTCGTGGCGCAGCCCCAGCACGGCCTCGACCACCGACACGACGCCCGCGGCCCAGCCGGTGTGGCCGATGAGCGACTTGTTCGACGTCACGGCCGTCGGCCCGGCGGTGCCGAAGTGCTCGCGCAGCGTGCTGAACTCGGCCAGGTCGCCCGCAGGGGTGCCGGTGGCGTGCGCGAGCACCCACCCGACGTCCTCACCGCCCTTCTCGCGGCCCGCGAGCGCGCGGCGCACCGCCAGGTCCTGGCCGTCGGCGTTGGGCGCGTAGACGGCCTTGCCCCTGCCGTCGGACGACGAGCCGATCGCCTCGATGACGGCGAGCACGCGGTCGCCGTCGGCCTTGGCGCGGCTGAGCTTCTTCAGCACCACGACGGCGGCGCCGTCGGCGAAGACCACGCCGTCGGCACCGGCGTCCAGCGAGCGCACGTCGCCGCGCTCGGACAGGCCCTGGAGCTTCGCGAACAGCACCGTGCCGCGCGGGGCGAGGGCGAACGCCCCGCCGCACACGGCGACGTCCTGCCTGCCCATCAGCAGGCCCTTGACGCCGATGTCGATGGCGTACAGCGACGACGAGCAGGCCGTGTCGACCATGGTGGTCTCGGTGTCGGCCGGCAGCAGACCGGTCATGGCGAGCGCGGCGACCCGGTGCGGCAGGAACCGCGACGGCTCCTCGGCGCCGCGCCGGTACCGGGTGCGCAGCGCCCCCTCGACGCCGTCCAGCAGGGAGTCGCGTTCGACGTCGGTGAGCGGCAGTTCGGCGAGCACGTCGGCGGACAGCCCGGTGGCCGCCGCCAGCACGCCCGCCTCCTCCAGGTGCTGGCTGCCGTCGGCGGTGTAGCCGACGAGGAACGAGAAGCGGTCGTCGTGCCGGGTGGCGACGCCGTCGAGCGCCTGCACCAGCGAGTGCCGCAGCCAGCGGGTGGTCAGCTCGTGGTCGGTGTGCCCGGACGGCACGCCCGCGCCCGCCGCGGGGGTGAAGTCGGTGATGAAGACGCCGTTGTCCTGGTAGCCCTTGTCCTCGCGGGTGTGGTCGGGCGAGTGGAAGTTCGCCCGTTCCCACCGGTCGGCCGGTGCGGGCGCGAAGAGCTCCGCGCCGTCGAGCCGCAGCCGCCAGAACTCGTCCGGCCCGTTCGCGCCCGCCACGACCAGCCCCATGCCGACCACGGCGATCGTGTGGTCGTCGTCCTCGTCCTCGGCGTTGGCGTTGGCGGCGGCGGGTTCGGGTTCGGGTGCTGGTTCGGGCAGCGGTTCGGTGAGGCCCTGGACCGGCGGGAGCGGTCGCTCGTCGGGCGGGCTCGCGACGGACGCGGCCCGCCGGGGGGCGAGCGTCGCGGCACCGAGGCTGAGGCCGCCGTCGGCGAGGATGACCTGGCCGGTGATCCACGAGGAGTCGTCGGAGGCGAGGAACGCGACCACGCGCGCGAACTCCTCCGGCGTGCCGAGCCTGCCCGACGGCGTGGACTCGGCGATGACCCGCTGCATCTCCTCGGCGTCGGGGAACTTGTCGGCGACCTCGCTCACGAGCATCGCGGCCGACGCGGCGTTGACCCGGATGCCCAGCGGGGCGAACTCGACCGCGAGGTAGCGCATGGCGGCCTCGGCCGCCGCCTTCGCCGGGGCGCACGCCAGGTAGTTCGCCATCACCAGTTGGGAACCGCCGAGCGCGGACACCGTGACGATCGACCCGCCGCGGCCCTCCATGAGCGGCGCCGCCAGCCGGGCGCACCGCAGGCCGCCCTTGAGGTTCGTGTCCAGCGCGCGGTCCAGCAGCTCGTCGGTCACCTCGTCGACCGGGACGAGCGCGCCGTCCGCGGCGTTGTTGACGAGGATGTCGAGGTGCCCGAAGCGCTCGCGGATCTCGTCGAACAGCCTAGTGGCTTGATCCTTTCGGGCTATCGAAGCGCGGAACAGGTCGACGCGCGCGCCGGTGGCTTCCAGTTCCGCCTTGGTCCGCTTGGCTTCGTCGTGCGAGTGAAAATAGTTGATCAGAACGTGGGCGCCGCGGGATGCGAGTTCCGCCGAGATCGCCTTGCCCACTCCCCGCGCACCGCCCGTCACCAAGGCGAGTTTCCCGGTGAGCTCACGCATAGTGCTCATCCCGTTACTTGGTGGCGGCAACGGGGTAATCGAGGTGGCCTTCCACGATGGCGGCGTGCACGAAGTCGACGACCTTGCCCATCGTGTCGTAGTCGGCGAGTCGAACTCCCCGTGCCTGCTCGGAAATGCCGTAGCGGGTCGCGACGCGGGTCATCAACTCGATTTGCTTCACGGAGTCGACACCGAGTTCCGCCTCCAGGAGGACGTCGTCGGTGAACACCTCTTCGGGGTATTCCAACGCTGTGGCGTAAACCGCCCGGACCTCCAGCAACAGGTCCTCGCGGTCGACCTGCGCGCTGGGCACGGCGGCCAGTTTGACCACCTGGGGCTCCGGCGGCTCGACCGGCAGCGGCACGAGCCGGATCGGCGCGGGCGGCGCGACGGGGGCGCGCCCGGACGTGAACGCCTCCAGCCGGTCGGCCACGAGGTCGACGATCTCGCCGCGGCTCTCGGCCCAGAACGCGGCGAACACGGCGGGGTCGACACCGGGGGCCAGGGTCTCGGCGAGGCGGCGGACCGACTCCCCCTTCAGCAGGCCGCTCGCGCGCAGCGCGGCGACCGTCCCGGTGAGGGCGAGGACGTCGTCCCGCCCACGGGCGAGGGTCGACAGCGAGGTCGTGTCGTTGGGCACGACCGCCGTGACGAGCTTGGTCAGCGCGGTCAGCGCACCGGCCTCCACGAACACCCGGCCGCCGTCGGCGTGCACGCGGCGCAGGCCGTCGGCGAACGCGACCGGCTGGACGAGGTGACCGGCCAGCAGGTCGGCCAGCACGTCCTCGTCGCCGTAGTAGCGGCGCAGGATCGGGGAGTAAACCCGCACGTCCATGCGGTGCCGGGGCAGTCCGCGGATGCGGTCGGCGAACTCGGCGACCGCCGGGCGCAGCACCGGCGAGTGGAACGGGAACGGCGAGTTGAGCCGCACGGAGCCGATGCCGAGGTGGCGGGCGACGACCTGGAGCGTGTCCATCCCGGCCGACGCGCCGCTGACGACGACCTGGCGGTCGTCGTTCTCCGCGGCGACCGCGACGAAGGGGTCGCCGACCAGGTCCACGAGCAGTTGCGCGCGCGTGCGCGGCGTGCTCAGCGCGACGAGGTACCCGTCCGGCGAGACGGCTTCCACGGCCAGCACCCGGTGGGCGACGATCCGCGCCCCGTCCTCCACGGAGTAGGCGCCCGCGGCGACGAGCGCGGCGATCTCGCCGAGGCTGTGGCCCATGAGGACGTCCGGCCGCAGGCCCTGGGCTGCGAGCACGAGGTGCGCCGCGACGTCGCTCGCGTAGATCGCGAATTGAGACACCCAGGGGTCGTCGCGGAGCAGGTCCGCGATGTCGACCGACCGGGCGCCGAACACGACGGGCGAAAGCGGGCGGCCGAACATCTCCTCGGCGACCCGGTCGACCGCGGTGAAGACCTGCGCGACCTCGGGATGTTCCCGGTGAGCCGCGCGGAGCAGCTCACCATCGAAAGCGCCCTGCCCAGGGAAGAGCAGGACCACTTTTCCTTCAGCCATCGACCTCGCCCTTCGGATCGTGCACCACCCGGACCGCCGGGCTCATTGCCTAATGTGCGGTGAAAGCCGAACCAGGGCCGGCGACGAAATCCTAGCAGCGCCACTTGGATTCTCAAGCCCCCTGGTCTCCCCCTAAGGCAAATGCTATATATCAATGAGACCCCTACGCGTCCAGCGGCCCCCCGGACGTGGTGGTATTGCCCCCTTAGTCTTATAACAAGGTTACGAAAAAGAAGATTTATACTCTACGAAAACCGGGCCGTTCCGGGCGGCCGATTGCGACCCGGATCACCCCCGCGGAACAGCGCCGCTGGACTCTTCGGAGCAAGCGCCCGGCGCGACGACCGGCGCACCGGCCCCCACCGGCGGGTTTGCGGCGGGCCGAATGGGAACGTCACGATCCGCGCACGACTCGTCGCGGTGCCGGGCGGCGCGCGGGCCGCCGAACCGGTTCAGGTCGTGGTTCCCCCCGAGTCGCCGGTCCGGTCGGACGGTTCAGCCCCGCCTCGGCGACGTTCGCCGGGGGCTCGCGGATGGATACGACGACTGCCCGTTCCGCGCCCCCGACCGCCCACCCCCTGAAACGCCGTCACCCATCACCGGGGGACGACAGGGGTCGGGGCAGGGGTGGCGGTCCAGGTCACGAATCCGCGCAAAACAATTGACACTCGCGCGAAATGCGCGGGATAGTGATGGTCAACAGCTTCCTGGAGGACCGGATGACGGACATGCAGGGATGGGGTGCGGGTCGCCCCACCGACCATTCACACCTCGGCCGCCGTCCGCTGACGGCCGAGTGCCCACACCTCGGCCGACGCGTCCACAAGGCCCTGACCAGCGAAGGTTCCGCCTGCTGACGGCTTGACCGCCACCACGCGGAGCCGCCGTTCGCCGAGTGCGATCGAGCGGCTCTTTTTGACTGAACACTCGCGGAATCACATTCCGTGAATTCGACGACCTCTTTTTCCGGAGGGTTGGCCGAGCGGCTCAAGGCACCGCCTTGCTAAGGCGGGATCGGTAACAACCGAACGCGGGTTCGAATCCCGCACCCTCCACCGAGCCCCGGTGCCGCGTGTGATGGCACGCGGCACCGGGTCCGGTAGCAGGAGAGGGGTCACCGCCACCACCCACGCTGGTAATCGCGGTTCAGCGCCCCGTAGGCGCGGTCCGACCCCGGACCCCACACCCACGACAGGTGATCACGTGCACACGACCCCGGACATCCGCCCACGCCCCACGACCGGCACCCCCTGCCGCCCGACCGCGGTGGGCGGGTCCGCGCGGGCAGGCCGCCGACCGCCGAGCAGGCACCCCACGCCGCCCGACCGACCACCGCGCCCACCGACACGACCCGACCGCACTCGCCCGAAGGCCGCGCTCGGCGGGCTCGCGCCCGCCGAGCGCGGCCCGGGGCCGCGTCGACCAACGCGGCGCGGGCACGAGCAGGCCGAGGCGCGGTAGGGCCGAGACCGCGGCACGGGCACGAACCGGAACCCGCCAGGTGCACCGTGCGGCCGGGAGCCGCGTTCACCGACGCGGTGCAAGCGCGTGTTCCAGCGCTCGGCGGGTGCTCAGCGCGACCGGGACCGCGTCGAGCGGTGCGGTGCGGTGCGGGGCGATGCGGGGCGGGGCGGGGCGCGGGCCGGAGCCCGCCGAAGGGTGAGGGGCTCGGGCCAGGTGCGGCGGGCGGCGGCGCGAACCAGGTGCAGCAGCCGGGGGCAGGCCGTGCACAGCCCGCCGGGGGCGCAGGCCGGGTGCAGCGGGCGGGGCACGTTCAGCGCTTCCGTCCGCACCCAGCGCGGGCCGGGTCGGGCACGCGCCGCCTGCGGCCGCGCACCCCGACCGGTCGGTCTGCCGAGCGGGTCTTCGGTGTGGGGCGGGGCGGGCCCGGCGTGTCGTGCGGTGGGCGTAAGCCGCAGGTCACGTGATGGTCTAGACCAAGATCGCCGGTAGGCTTGACGCATGGACAACGGCGTGCGGGTGAGGGTGGTCGAGCCCGTCTCCGTCGACCTCGGGCAGCACCTGCTGGTGTACAAGTTCGCGATCGACGAGCTGATGACGAAGCTGCGCATTCTGAGCGAGGAGTTCGACTTCGTCCACCAGCACGACCCCATCGAGCACATCACGAACCGGATCAAGCGACCCGAAGCGATCATCGAGAAGCTCCGCCGCAAGGGTCTGCCGCCCGAGCCCGAGCTGATCGCCGAGCACCTGCACGACGTCGCGGGCGTGCGCGTGGTGTGCCCGTTCGTGTCGGACGTCTACCGCGTCGAGGCGATGCTGCGCCGCCAGCACGACGTGGAGGTCCTGCGGTCGAAGGACTACATCGCGAACCCCAAGCCGAACGGGTACCGCAGTCTTCACCTGATCGTGCGCATCCCGGTGTTCCTGTCCAACCGGGTGGAGCACGTGAAGGTCGAGGTCCAGGTGCGGACCATCGCGATGGACTTCTGGGCGACGCTGGAGCACAAGCTGTTCTACAAGTTCGACGAGCAGGCGCCGTCGGACTTCGTCGACGAGCTGACCAGCACGGCGCTCATCGCCGCCCAGCTCGACGCCCGGATGGAGTCGCTGCACCAGCGCGTGCACGGCGACGGCTGAACCCCGGTCCTGCGCGACCACCTCCACGTCCGCGGGGCGGGCGGCGCGACCCGCTGGCCCGACGAGCGGTGGTCCGGGGCGCGGGTCCGGCCGGGTGACGGCGGACCCGCGGAGGCTCGGGGGTCGCCTCCGCGGGTCCGCCGTCAGCGACGCGACCGGGGGTCGGTCACCGGCCCGGCCAGGAGAGGTACTCCCGCAGGCCGTACACGAGCGGTCCGTGCTCGTGGCGTTCGGAGACCGCGAAGACCTCGCCGAACACGACGACGTGGTCGCCGACGTGCTCGGTGCGGCTCACCCGGCAGTCCGCGGTGGAGTGGGCGTCCTGGTGCAGGTGCGGGCCGCCCGCCGCGGGCGGCATCTCCCACGGGATGAGGTCGAAGCGGTCCGGGGCTCCCGAGGCGAACAGCTCGGCCACGGTCTGCGCGCGGCCGTGCAGGAAGTTCACCGTGAAGGTCGACCGGTCGATGATCGCCTGCAACGTCGGGCTGCCGGTGCGCAGGCACACCAGCAGGGTGGGCGGGGACAGGGTCACGCTGCACACCGACGACACGGTCATGCCGCGCGGGGAGCCGTCGTCACCGGTGGTGGTGACCACGGCGACACCGGTCGGGAACCGCGACATCAGCGACCGGAAGTCGGCGACGGGGAGGTCGGACAGCGACTGGGCAGGTGATTGCGTCATTGCGTGCCACCTAGCGGTTCCAGGACCGGCTGCGGCGCCGTGCGGCGGGCGCGCAGGTCGATGAGCGACAGCAGCGGCCCGGTGAGGCCCGTGGTGACCAGGGCCATGATCACGAGTGCCAGGAACAGGCCCGGCGACAGCAGCCCGGCGCTGTAACCGGCCTGGAGCACCACGATCTCGGTGAGACCCCTGGTGTTCATCATGACGCCGATGGTGATCGAGTCGCGGCGGCTCTCGCCGCCGAGCCGGGCGCCCGCGTAGCTCCCGCCGACCTTGCCCGCGATGGCGAGGACGGTGGCCAGCACGGCCGCGAGCCACGGCAGCGACGCGGTGGGGGTGGCGAACAGGCCCATGCCCGCGACGACGAAGAACACCGGCACGAACAGGCGGCCGAGCGAGGCGACCGGCTCGGTGATCTCCTCCCAGCGGTGCGCGTCCTCGCCGTTGGGCATGGCGAGCCCGACGACGAACGCGCCGAACACGGCGGTGAGGCCCCAGTTCTCCATCTCGATCGCCAGTGCGAGGGCGGTGGCCGCCACGGCCACGGAGACCAGCTTGGGGAATCGGGCCGCCAGGGTGCCGGACAACCTGGTGCGCAGCACGACCCGGCCGAGCAGGACGACGGCGACACCGATCGCGAGCACGACGACCGAGCGGACCACCCCGCCCCAGCCGCCGGAGGCGGTGCCGAGCGCGACGACGAGCAGCAGCCACGCGGTGGAGTCGGTGAACACGGCGGCGGCCATCGACAGCTTGCCGTTGCGGCCCGTCATCAGGCCCCGGTCCTCGAGGATGCGGGCGAGCACCGGGACCGCGGTCACGCTGAGCGCGACGGCGATCATGAGCACTAGTGAGACCACGGGGGCGCCGCCGCGCAGCGACTCGTCGTCCGACCAGAGCACCCAGGCCGCGAACACGAACCCGGAGAGCAGTGCGGGGACGAAGGAGCCGACGGTCACCCAGCCGATGGAGCGGGACCCCAGGCTCCCGCTGCCCCGGCGCAGTTCGTGGGCCACGCCCACGAGGAACAGCACGAGAGCGATCTTGCCGATGTGCTTCAGCACGTCGAGCACGTCCGGCGGAAGCAGTTCCGCCAGGGCGCCGTGGCCCGCGACGGCCGCCACGACGGGGACGATCAACATACCGGCCAGGATCTCGCCGATCACCTCCGGCTGGCGCGCGGCGCGCGCCGCCAGCCTTCCCAGCAGGGCCGCGGCCAGCACGACCGCCAGCACCGCGACGACGTGCAGGCCCAGGAGCACCGTGCTCATCGGACGCCCCCCCGACCGGCGTCACCGCGGCGGGGGGTTGTCCTCACCATCGACAGTGCTCTGCTGCCGGAGAAGTTCTCGATCCGTCGTGTGGTCGTCCTCGGGTGGTCGAACATGTCTCACTCCCCAGTAGTGTGCGGAAAATCGGTGTGGGCCTACCTCGGCGCGTGGCCCACGAGGTTGAAGAAGACGTCGTCGAGAGTGGGGCGGCGCATGGCGAAGTCCGCCACCTCGACGCCCGCGTCCTTGAGCGCCACCGCGGCCGCGGCGATCCCGTCCATGCCGTCGCGCAGCTGGAGCGCGACCACGCCCTTGACGGGGTCGGACGTCGGGTGGTCGACGGCGATCGGCGCGAGCACCCGCACCGCGGTCTCGACCGCGTTCGGCAGCGCCACCACCACCTCCAGCCACTCCTGGCCGACCTTGCGCTTGAGCTCGTCGGGAGTGCCGTCGGCGATGACCTTGCCGGAGTTGATGACCACGACCTGGTCGGCGAGGTAGTCGGCCTCCTCCAGGTACTGCGTGGTCAGCAGGACCGTGACGCCGTCGGACACCAGCCCGCGCACGGTCGTCCACAGCGACTGCCTGCTGGCCGGGTCGAGGCCCGTGGTCGGCTCGTCGAGGAACAGCACGGACGGGTCCGCGACCAGGCAGCTCGCCAGGTCGAGCCTGCGCCGCATACCGCCGGAGTAGGTCTCCGCGGACCGGTCGGCCGCCTCGGTCAGGTCGAACCGCTCCAGCAGCTCGGCGGCGCGGCGGCGGGCGCCCGCGCGGCCGAGGTGCAGCAGCGTGCCCAGCAGCACCAGGTTCTCCCGACCGGTCAGCAGCTCGTCCACGGCGGCGTACTGGCCCGCCAGCCCGATCCGCCTGCGCACCTCGACGGGCTGCTTCACCACGTCGTAGCCCGCCACCATGGCCCGCCCGCCGTCGGGCTCCAGCAGCGTCGCGAGGACGCGCACGGCGGTCGTCTTCCCCGCGCCGTTCGGGCCGAGCAGCCCCAGCACCGAGCCCTGGCGCACGGACAGGTCGATGCCGTCCAGCGCCTGGTGCTGGTCGTACCGCTTCGTCAGGCCTTCGACCTGGATCGCGACGTCCACGTGCACTCCTCGTTCACTCAACCGAACCGGGTCAGCCCGCGCGGGTGGCGGACTGGTCGCGGAGGCTCCTGGGACGCATGTCCGTCCAGTTCTCCTCGATGTAGGACAGGGCCGCTTCTCTGGTTCCCGCACCGAGCGCCACGGTCCAACCGGGGGGCACCACGGCGAACGAGGGCCACACGCAGTGCTGGCCTTCGTCGTTGACCAGGACCAGGAACGACCCGTTCTGGTCGTCAAAGGGGTTCGTCACTTCGGCACTCCCGTTGGCTCGAAACTTCCTCGGTGCCCCTCGGCCAATGCTGTCCGGGGGCGCTGACCGGGCACTGACGGATTCCTGATCCACGGCGGCGCGCGGACCAGAGCACTACGGGACCAACTCGACGGGCAAGGAGCTGTAGCCGTAGACGAAGTTGGAGTACAGGCGCGTCGGTTCGGCGGGCAGCCGGATGTCCGACACGGTGTCGCGCAAACAGCCCAGCACCGCGCCGACGTGCGCCCGGCCGAGGAACGCGCCGAGGCAGAAGTGCGGGCCGAACCCGAACGCCAGGTGCTTGTTCGGCGTGCGGGCCAGGTCGAACCGCTCCGCGCCGGGGAACACGGCCTCGTCGAAGTTCGCGGAGCTGTTCCACAGCGTGACGACGTCGCCCTCGCGGATCGTCGCGCCGCCGATCTCCACGTCGGCGACCGCGCGCCTGCCGAAGTGCATGGCGGGAGTGGTCCAGCGCAGCACCTCCTCGGTGGCGCTCTCGATGCTCACGTCGCCGTCCTTGAGCGCCCGCCACTGCTCGGGGTTCTCGGCGAGCGCCCGGATCGCGCCGATGGAGGACATGCGGCTGGACTCGTCGGCGCCGAGGATGAGGCTGTAGCAGTTGAAGACGATCTCGTCGTCGGGCAGCGGCTTGCCCTCGACCAGGCCGGTGGCCAGCGCGGACACGACGTCGTCGCCGGGGTTGCGGCGGCGCTGCTCGGCGAGGCTCCCGAAGTACATCAGGATCTCGTTGCGCGCCAGCCACTCCTCCATCTCGCCGTCCTCGGAGCTGTGCCGCGCGAGGGTCTTGTTGTTCCACTCCACGAGCTGCTGCCGGTCGGCCTGGGGCACGTCCATCAGGTCGCCGATGGTGTTGATGGGGATGTTGTCGGCGACGTCGGAGGCGAAGTCGAACCGGCCCGTGCCGACGACACCGGCGAACAGGTCGCGGGTGCGCTGCCGGACCAGCTCGGCCACGTGGTCGAGCAGCCGGGGCGAGAACGACTTGAGCATCAGGTTCCGCACGGCCCGGTGGTGCGCGCCGTCGGTGACGGCGAGCATCTTGCCCGCCGCGGAGTCGTGGCCCTGGAGCAGCGTGGACAGCACGTTGCCGCGTTCGGAGGTGAAGTTCTTCGTGTCCTTGTACACCGAGACGACGTCGGCGTAGCGGGTGACGGCCCAGAAGCCGGGCACGCCGTTCTTCGGCTCGTTCCAGTGCATCGGGCTGCGTTCGCGGATCTCCCGCCACAGCCAGACCGGGTCGTGGTCGACGTAGGTCTGCGGGTCGGCCAGGTCGAGTGACGTGGCGTCGACGGTCCGCTCGGGTGCGGTCATCTCTTCAGTCCTTCAGCAGGGGGGTCACGCGGAGGCGGTGCGGTAGCGGCGGACGCTGAGCACGGTGGTCACCAGGAACAGCAGGCCGAGCGAGATGGCGATGACGGCCGCCGGGTGCTCGGACGGGAAGCTCGGCGACACCGTGACGGGGTTGCCCCACAGGTGCCGCAGGGCGGTGATGACGGCGCTGACCGGGTTCCACTCGGCGATCGGGCGGATCCAGCCGGGCAGCTTGTCCACGGACAGGAAGCCGTTGGACATGAAGGAGAAGACGACGGCGACGATGCCGGAGACCGACTCGATGGTCTCCACGTTCTTCGACACCATGCCGAGCAGCACGCCGACCCAGAGCATCGTGTACATGAACACCGCGAGCAGCGCGAACCCGGCGAGCACGGACAGGGGGTCGTTGTGCGTGCGCCAGCCGAACAGGAAGCCCGCCGCGACCACGATCACCAGGCCGATCATGGTGATCACCAGGTCGGCCAGCGTGTGCCCGACCAGCACCGCCGACCGGGAGATCGGCAGCGACCGGAACCGGTCGATCAGCCCGCCCTGGAGGTCGAGGCACACCGCGACGGCGGTCGGGCCGATGCTGGCCAGCCCGACCTGCGCCGCGACACCGGCGAAGATGAACTCCATGTAGTTGTTGCTGCCGGGGATCTCGATGGCGCTCTGGAACAGGTAGCCCAGGGCGATCATCGTGACCAGCGGGTTGAGGGTGATGCCGACGAGCCTGCCGGGGTTGCGCTTGAGGCGGCGCATCCGGCGCCCGCCGATGGCGAGCACCTCGGTGAGCGTCGCCAGCGGTCCGGCGGGCCTGGAGGGCCGCACCGGTTCGCCGCGTTCGGGTTCCAGCTGCTGGTTGTCGTCGCCGACGACGGCCGTGGTGCTCACGATTCCCCATCTCCGATCTCGGATTCGAGCACCCGGCGGAGGTCCGCCGCGACAGCCGCGCCGATCAGCGCCTGCGGTTCGGGGTGCATCATGTACTCGTGTCCACAGTGGACGGGGTGCAGCTCGACCGGCCCGTCGACGTGGGGTGCCCAGGCGGCGGCCAGTTCGCCGACCTCGGCCTCGGTCAGGTCCTCCACGGCCGCGAACAGCCGCATCGCACCGGTGTAGCGCGAGGGGGTGAAGCGCTCGACGAGCTTCGCGTGGTTGCGCACCACGGCCAGCATCGCGAGCAGCCGCTCCTCCCCCAGCTCCGCCAGGGGGTTGCGGTCGCGGCGGAGCACCTCGACCACGTCCCGAGCGGTCAGCTCACGGCCGTCGAACTCGGCCCGGTCGTGGCCGATGACCTCCATGACCCGCACCAGCTGCTCGCGGTCGTCCACGTCCTCGTCGTCGTGGCCGGGCCGGTGCGGGTAGCCGTCGAGGTTGACCAGCATCTCGACGGTGTCGCCCGCGGCCTGGAGCCGGACCGCGATCTCCTGCGCCAGCACACCGCCGAACGACCAGCCGAGCAGGTTGTACGGCCCCTCGGGGCGCACCTCCTTGATGTGGCCGACGTACAGCTCGGCCACCTCCTCCATCGACGTCGGCAGCGGGGCCATCCGCCCGACGCTCGGCGACTGGACGCCGTAGATCGGGTGCCGCTCGTCGACGTGCCCGGCCAGCCCCACGTACGGCAGGGCTGAGCCCAACCCGCTGTGGATGAAGAAGAACGGCGTGCGGTCACCGGTCGGCCTGATCGGCAGGACGGTGGCGAACGGGTCCTCCTGGTCCAGCTCCTCGATCTCGTGCAGCGCGCGGGCCATCGAGGCCGCACCGGACGCGGCGTCCGGGTCCGGCTCGACCTGGGCCGCCGCCGCGAGCGCCCGCACGGTCTTGTGCACGAACACGTCCGCGATGGTGAGCCGCAGACCGGCCTTGCGGGCCCGGCTGACGACACCGGTCGCGAGCAGCGAGTGCCCGCCCAGCTCGAAGAAGTCGTCGTCGATGCGGACGCCGTCGACGCCGAGCACGTCGCCGAACACCTCGACCAGCAGGTGCTCCGCGGCCGACTCCGGCTCGCGGGTCGGCGTCCGGGCGCCGAAGTCCGGTTCCGGCAGCGCCTTGCGGTCCACCTTCCCGTTGGGGGTCAGCGGGAACGCGGGCAGCACGACCAGCGCGGCGGGCACCATGTACTCCGGCAGCGCGACGCCGAGCGACCTCTTGACCTCGGCCGTGTCGATCCCGCCGCCGTCCGCGAGCGGCTCGCCGCTGCCCGGTACCAGCAGGTACCCGACGAGCCGCTTGTGCCCGCCCGCGTCCGTGCCGACGGTGACCACGGCGTCGACCACGGCCTCCTCGGCCCGCAGCGCGGCCTCGATCTCGCCCAGCTCGATCCGGTGGCCGCGCACCTTGACCTGGTGGTCCTTGCGGCCCAGGAACTCGATCTCGCCGTGGCGGTCCCAGCGGACCACGTCGCCCGTGCGGTACATCCGGGAGCCCGGCTCGCCGAACGGGTTCGCCAGGAACCGCTCGGACGTCAGGTCGGTGCGGTTGAGGTACCCGCGCGCCAGCCCGTCACCGGCGATGTACAGCTCGCCGGGCACGTTCGGCGGCACCGGGCACAGGGCGCCGTCCAGCACGTACACGCTGGTGTTGCTGATGGGCCTGCCGATCGTCGGCGTGCCGGTCCCGGCCTGGTCCACGTTGGAGACGGTGGACCAGATGGTGGTCTCGGTCGGCCCGTACATGTTGCGCACCTCGTGCGCCGCGGCCCGCAGCGCGTCGGCCAGCGACTCGCTGAGCGCCTCGCCGCCGGTGATGACGACCCGGACCCGCCGCAGCGACTCCGGCGTGGTGCCCACCAGCGCCTGCCACAGGCTCGGCGTGGCCTGCATGACCGACGTGCGGCTGGACACCATCAGCTCGCCCAGCGCGATCGGGTCCCGCACGGTGTCGCGGTCGGCGACGATCAGCTTCGCGCCCGCCACCAGCGGCACGAAGATCTCCAGGTTGGAGATGTCGAAGCCGAACGTGGTGACCGCGAGCAGCCGGTCGGCCTTCGTCATCGACAGCCTGCCGCACATGTCCGTGATCAGGTTGGCCAGCGCGCCGTGCGGGACGACGACGCCCTTCGGCCTGCCCGTGGAGCCCGAGGTGTACATGACGTACGCGGGGTGCGTGGGCGCCAGGACCTCGCTCCGGTCGGCGTCGGTCACGTCGACCGCACCGCCGCGCTTGCGCAGCGCCCGCTCGGCCTCAGCGCCGCCGAGCACGAAGCTCGGCGTGCCCGCCAGCTCGGGGACCCGGTCGGCCGCGGTCTCGTCGGTGATCACCAGCACCGGCTCGGCGTCGTCGAGCATGAACCGCACCCGGTCGGCCGGGTGGTCCAGGTCGATCGGCAGGTACGCGGCGCCGGACTTGAGGACCGCGAGCGCCGCCACGATCAGGTCGGCGCCCCGTGTCAGCGCGATGGCGACGACCCGCTCCGGTCCCGCTCCCCTGGCGATCAGCTCGCGCGCCAGCCGGTTGGCCCGCGCGGTGAGCTGCCGGTAGGTCAGCGCCACGTCGCCCGCGACGACCGCGGTGGCGTTCGGCGTGCCCGTCGCCGTGGTGGAGATCAGGTCCGGCAGCACGAACGCGCTGAGCGCGCGGCCGGTGTCGTTCCACTCCACCAGGATGCGGTGCCGCTCGGCGACGCTGAGCACGTCCACCTCGCTCAGCGCGGCGTCCGGGTTCGTCACGACGGCGCGCAGCAGGCGCACCAGGCGTTCGCCGATCTCGTCCACGGTGTGCGCGGTGAACAGGTCGGTGCGGTAGGCCAGCACGCCGTCCATGCCCGAGGGCGTGCCGTCGTCGTGCTGCTCGACCAGCTCGAACTCCAGGTCGAACTTGGAGCGCGTCGCCTTCATCGGCACGACGCCGCTCTCCAGCCCCGGCATCGCGTCGGCGGGCTCGTCGTTGTTCTGGAACGACAGCATCACCTGGAACAGCGGGTGCCGCGACAGCGACCGGGTCGGGTTGACCGCCTCCACCAGCGCCTCGAACGGCAGGTCCTGGTGCGCGTACGCCCCGAGGTCGGCCTCCCGGACGCGGTGCAGCAGCTGGCGGAACGTCGGGTCGCCCGCCGTGTCCGTGCGCAGCACCAGGGTGTTGACGAAGAAGCCGATCAGGTCGTGCAGCGCCTCGTCGGTGCGGCCCGCGATCGGGCTGCCCAGCGGGATGTCCGTGCCCGCGCCCAGCTTGGTGAGCAGCGCCGAGACCGCGGCCTGCACGACCATGAACACGCTGGCGCCGGTCTCGCGCGCCAGTGCCACCACGCCGGCGTGCAGGTCCGCGGGGACCGCGAACTGGCGCACGTCGCCGTCGTAGCTGCTGATCGCCGGACGGGGGAAGTCCGTCGGCAGCTCCAGCTCCTCGGGCAGCCCGGCGAGCGCGTCGGTCCAGTAGGCCAGCTGCGCGGACAGCACGCTGTCCGGGTCGGTCTCCGAGCCGAGCCACTCGCGCTGCCACACCGCGTAGTCGGCGTACTGCGCCACGAGCGGCGCCCACTGCGGGGCCCGGCCCGCGTGGCGGGCCTCGTACGCGGTGGCCAGGTCGCGGGCCAGCGGCGCGGTCGACCAGCCGTCGAACGCGATGTGGTGGAACACCAGCAGCAGCACGTGGTCGCGCTCGTCGAGCACGAACAGGTGCGCCCGCATCGCGGTGTCCGAACCGAGGTCGAAGCCGCTGTCGACCTCGGCGGCCACGGTGTCGAACAGGTCGGCCTCGGCCACGCGGCGCACGGCCAGCTCGGTGGGGGCCTGGGCCAGCACCTCCTGGTAGGGCACACCGTCGACGTCCGGGAACACCGTGCGCAGGATCTCGTTGCGCGCCACCACGTCGCCGAGCGCGGCGGTCAGCGCCCCCACGTCCAGGTCCCCGGTCAGCCGGACCGCGAGGGGGATGTTGTAGGTGCCGGTGGACTCCTCCTCCATCCGGTTGAGGAACCACAGGCGGCGCTGGGCGTAGGACAGCGGCAGACCTTCGTCGCCGTCGCGCTCCCTGGCCACGAGCGCGGGCCGGGCGCCCTCGGCGCCCTCGACCAGCTTCGCCAGCCCGGCGACCGTGCGGGCCTCGAACAGCGCCCGCACGGGGAGTTCGACGTCCAGGACGGTCCGGACGCGGCTGACGACCCGCGTGGCGAGCAGCGAGTGCCCGCCCAGGTCGAAGAAGTCGTCCTCCACACCGACCTCGGTGGCGCCGAGCACCTCGGCGAACACGCCGCAGAGGATCTCCTCGACCGGGGTGCGCGGTCCGCGCACGGCCCGCGGCTGGGCCGCGAAGTCCGCGGCGGGCAGCGCCTTGCGGTCCACCTTGCCGTTGGGGGTCAGCGGCAGGACGTCGAGCACGACCAGCGCGGACGGCACCATGTACTCCGGCAGCGACCCGGCGAGGTGCTTGCGCACCACGGCGAGGTCGAGGCCGTCGTCACCGGGAGCCGGGACGACGTACCCGACGAGCCGCTGGTGGCCGCCCTGGTCGGAGCTGACCGCGACCGCCGCGTCGCCGACGACGTCGGCCGACCGCAGCGCGGCCTCGACCTCGCCCAGCTCGATGCGGTGCCCGCGGATCTTGACCTGGTGGTCGCGGCGCTCCAGGAACTCCAGCTGGCCGTCGGGGCGCAGCACCACGCGGTCGCCCGTGCGGTACATCCGCGCGCCGGGCTCGCCGAACGGGTCGGCGGTGAACGCCAGCGCGGTCTTGGTGCGGTCGCCCAGGTAGCCGCGGCCGACGCCCGCGCCGCCGACGTACAGCTCACCGGCCACACCGGCGGGCACGGGACGGAGGTCGTCACCGAGCACGTACAGCCGGGTGTTGCGCACGGGCCGGCCGATCGGCACGCGTGCCCCGCCCAGCTCGTCGTCCTTGGTGATCACCGCGTGCGTGACGTCGTCCGAGCACTCGGTGGGCCCGTAGGCGTTGACCAGCGCGATGTCCGGGAACCGCTGGAACCACCGGCCGCACAGGTCGGGCGGCAGCGCCTCGCCCGTGACGACCAGCCACTTGAGGCCGGGCAGTTCCGGCGCCTCGCCGGTGACGTCCCAGGAGTCCAGCGCCGCGCGCAGCAGCGACGGCACGACCTCCAGGACCGTCACGCCCTCGGTGGGGATCGTGGCGAACAGCAGGTCGGGGTCCACGGCCGTGTCGCGGCCGACGACACGGGTGGTGCCGCCGACGAGCAGGGTCGTGAGCATCTGCCAGACGGAGATGTCGAACGTGACCGGCGCGTTGTGCACCAGCTTGTCCGCGGCGGTCACCTCCAGGTCCTCCACCTTGCACAGCAGGTGGTTGACCATGCCCGCGCGGTGCACCATCGCGCCCTTGGGCTTGCCGGTCGACCCGGACGTGAAGATCACGTACGCCAGGTCGTCCGGCGCGCCGAGAGCGGGGGCCAGCTCGGTGTCCACGGCGTCGTCGAGCACGACCACCTCGACCCCGGCCGCGTCCGCGATCTCCGCGGCCAGTTCGCGGTGCGCGTCGTCCACGACCAGGCGCGTGGCGCCGCTGTCGGTCAGCAGCGCGGCGATCCGCGCCACCGGCGCGGCCACGTCCAGCGGCACGTAGCCGCCGCCCGCGCCCAGCACGCCGAGCACGGCGGTGACGAACCCGATGCCCGGCGAGGCCAGGACGGCCGACAGGTCGGAGCCGGGGACCCGGCGGGACAGCGCGCTCGCCCGGCCGACCAGTTCGGCGTAGGTCACCCGAGCGTGGTCGTCCACGACGGCGACGGCGTCCGGAGTGGACAGTGCGAACCCGCGCACCCGTTCCACCACGCCCTCGTACACCTCGGGCTTCACGTCGCCGGTGCCGATGGCCAGCAGCTCGGCGTGCTCGCCGTCCTCCAGCACGTCCACCCGGCTCAGCCGCGTGTTCGGGTCGGCGACGACGGTCCGCAGGAACGCGACCAGCCGCCGCGCCACCCGCTCCGCCGACGCCCTGGTGAACAGGTCGGTGCTGTACTCGACGACCCCGCGCATCCCGGCGGGCAGGCCGTCGGCGTACTGCTCCTCCAGCAGAACGGTCAGGTCGAACTTCGACCGCAGCGACCGCACCGGCTCGACCCGGCCGGTCAGGCCGGGCAGCAGCAGCGGCGCGTCCTCACTGGTCTGGAGGGTGAGCATGACCTGGAACAGCGGCTGCCGGTTGAGCGAGCGCACCGGGTTCAGCGCGTCCACGAGGTGCTCGAACGGCACGTCCTGGTGCTGGTAGGCGGCCAGGTTCGTGTCGCGGACGCGGTGCACCAGGTCGCGGAACGTCGGGTCGCCGCTGGTGTCGGTGCGCATGACCAGCGTGTTGACGAAGAACCCGACCAGCTCGCCCAGCTCCTCGTCGGCGCGGCCCGCGGTGGGGCTGCCGAGCGGGATGTCCGTGCCCGCGCCCAACTTCGTGAGCAGGGCGGACAGCGCGGCCTGGAAGAGCATGAAGATGCTCGCCCCGGAGTCGCGCGCCAGCGCCACCAGCGCCCGGTACAGCTCGGGGTCGACGGCGAACTCCAGCTCGTCGCCGTCGTAGGAGCTGACGGCGGGGCGCGGGAAGTCGGTCGGAAGCTCCAGCTCCTCCGGCAGGTCGGCCAGCGCGCCGGTCCAGTACGCGAGCTGGTGGGCCAGCAGGCTGTCCGGGTCGTCGTCGCTGCCGAGGAGCTCCTTCTGCCACACCGCGTAGTCCGCGTACTGCACGGGCAGCGGCTCCCACTCGGGCGCCTGGCCGGTGCTGCGGGCCTGGTAGGCCGTGCCGAGGTCGCCGACCAGCGGCGCGATCGACCAGCCGTCGAACGCGATGTGGTGGATCACCAGCAGCAGCACGTGCTCCGTCGGCGAGACGGAGAACAGCCGCGACCGCAGCACGGGTTCCACCGCGAGGTCGAACGCCAGGTCGGCCTCCGCCGTCATCGCGTCCGGCAGCTTCGCCTCGGACAGCCGCTTGAGCGGCAGCTCCGGGTAGCCCTCCGGGGCGTCCAGCACCCGCTGGAACGGCTCGCCCTCCACGTCGGGGAACACCGAGCGCAGGATCTCGTGGCGCACCACCAGGTCGTGCAGCGCGAGGCGCAGGGCGTCCACGTCCAGGTCGCCGACCAGGCGCACGGCCAGCGGCACGTTGTAGGTGCCGCTGGAGCCCTCCTCCAAGCGGTCGAGGAACCACAGGCGCTGCTGCGCGAACGACAGCGGCACCACGCCGTCCTCGGACCGCTCGGCCGGAACCAGCGCGGGACGTCCGACGCCCGCGACGCTGTGCACCTGCTCGGCGACACCGGCCACCGTGCGGGTCTCGAACAGCGCGCGGATCGGCAGCTCCACGCCGAGCGCGGCGCGGGCGCGGCTGATCACGCGGGTGGCGAGCAGGGAGTGCCCGCCCAGCGCGAAGAAGTCGTCGTCGATGCCGACCTGCGGCAGGTCGAGCACGTCGGCGAAGATGCCGCAGAGGATGTCCTCGACCGGCGTTCGCGGGCCGCGGCCACGGCCCTGGCCCGCGAAGTCGGGCTCGGGCAGCGCCCTGCGGTCCACCTTGCCCTGCGGGGTCAGCGGGATCTGCTCCAGCACCACGATCGCGGACGGGACCATGTACTCCGGCAGCGACTCGACCAGCAGCTCGCGCAGGCCGACGGGCACGGTCGTGCCCTCGTCCACCACGACGTAGGCGACCAGGCGCTTGTCACCGGTCGGGTCCTCGCGGACGACCGCGACGGCCTGCGCGACCGCGCCGTGCGACACCAGCGCCGACTCGATCTCGCCCAGCTCGATGCGGAACCCGCGCAGCTGGACCTGGTCGTCGGCGCGGCCGACGTAGTCGAGCTGCCCGTCGGCGTGCCAGCGCACCAGGTCGCCGGTGCGGTACATGCGTTCGCCGTGGCCGGAGAACGGGTCGGCGACGAACCGCTCGCCCGTGAGCCCCGGCCGGTTGAGGTAGCCGCGGGCCAGGCCGCCGCTGACGTACAGGTCGCCGACCACACCCGCGGGAACGGGCTGGAGCACGGAGTCCAGCACGTACACGCGGTGCGCCGAGGTCGGCGTGCCGATCGGCGGCCGTCCCCCGCCCGAGAGCGGGCCGCCGACGGTCGCGGCGATCACGGACTCGGTCGGGCCGTAGCCGTTGAACATCCGGTGCGTGGCCGACCAGCGGGCCACGACCTCCGGCGGGCAGGCCTCGCCCGCGACCACGATCACCAGGTCGTCGGGCAGCACCGTGCCCTCGGCCAGACCGCCCGCGACGACCGGCGGCAGCGCGGCCAGCGTGACGCCGTTGTCGGTGATCAGGTCGACCAGCGGCTGACCGGGCGCGCGGGCCTCGTCGCCCGCCACCACGACCGTGCCGCCTGCCAGCAGCGGGAGCGCGAACTCCCAGACGGTGGCGTCGAAGCTGTAGGAGGCGAACTGGAGGACGTTGGTGTCCGGCGTGATCTCGAACTTCTCGATCAGGCTCGCCGCCATCGCGACGAACCCGCGGTGGTCGACCACGACGCCCTTGGGCCTGCCGGTCGAGCCGGAGGTGTAGATGACGTACGCCGGGTGGCCCTGGCTCAGCGGTTCCCGCCGCTCCGGGTCCGTCACGTCGTGCGACGGCAGCGCGTCCAGCTCCGCGACCAGGTCGGGGGCGTCGATCGCGAGCACCGGCGCGCCGGTCACCGTCAGTCCGTCGGCCACCGCCGTGGTGGACAGCAGCACCGACGGGTTCGCGTCGGCGACCATGTAGTCGACGCGGTCGGCCGGGTACTTGGCGTCGATCGGCAGGTACGCCGCGCCTGCCTTGAGCACCGCGAGCACGGCCACGAGCGCCTCCAGCGAGCGCGGCATGGCCAGCGCCACCACGTGCTCCGGTCCGACGCCCCGGCCGATGAGCAGCCGGGCGAGCTGGTTCGCGCGGGTGTTCAGCCCGGCGTAGGACAGGCTCGTCCCCTCGAACACGGCCGCGACCGCGTTCGGTGCGGCGCAGGCGCGGGCCTCGAACACCTCGGGCACGACCTGCGGCGCGATCGGCGCGGGCGCGCCCGCCCACTCGCCCAGGATCAGCGCGCGCTCGTCGGCGGCCAGCAGGTCGAGCCGCGCGAGCGGCACGTCCGGCTCGGTCACCAGCGAGGTCAGCAGGCGCCGGAACCGGTCCACGATGGATTCCACGGTGGGCTGGTCGAACGAGTCGGAGCGGTACTGCGCGAGCAGCCGCAAGCGCTTGCCGGGGTAGACCATCAGCCCGAACGGGTACTCGGCGACCAACCGGCCGTCGGCTCCCAGGACGCGGACGCCGGGGATCAGGTCGCTCAGGTCGTCCACGTCGTGCGGGTAGTTGTGGAAGCTGACGACGGTGTCGAACAGCTCGCCGATCCCGACCAGCTGCTGCACCTCGGCCAGGCCGAGGTGGTGGTGCGGGGCCAGGTCGAACTGGTCCTCCTGGAGCTTCGCCAGCAGGTCGGCCAGCGACGCCGTCGGGTCGAGCGCCACCCGCACCGGCAGCGTGTTGAGGAACAGGCCGACCATCGACTCCATGCCGGGCAGTTCGGCGGGACGGCCGGAGCTGACCGCGCCGAACGCCACGTCGCGCTTGCCGGTGAGCCGTCCGAGCAGCACGGCCCAGCAGCCCTGCATGACCGTGTTCAGCGTCAACCCGCGGGCCCTCGCCCACGACGACAGCCGGTGGGTGACGTCCTCGGGCAGGTCGACGACGAACGACTCCGGCACGTCGGACACGCGCTCGCGGTCGGCCGGACCGAGCTTGGCGGCCTCGGCGAAGCCGTCGAACGCGGCCGACCAGGCGGCGCGGGCGGCGTCGACGTCCTGCGCGCCCAGCCAGGCCAGGTAGTCGCGGTAGGGCGGGACGGGCGGGAGCGCCGCGGTGTCGGCGCCGTTGGCGCACAGCGTGAACAGCTCGCGGGCGAAGATCGGCATCGACCAGCCGTCGACCAGGATGTGGTGCACCGCCCAGAGCAGGCGGAACCGCTCGGTGCCCACGCGCACGGCGGTGAACCGCACCAGCGGCGGCTCGGTCATGTCGAACCGGCTCGCCCAGTCGGCGTCGGTCAGCCGCGCCAGCTCGGCGACGGCGTCCTCGTCGGCCATGCCGGTGAGGTCGACCTCCTGCCAGGGCAGCGTCACCGACGACCGGATGACCTGCACGGCGTCGCCCGCCGGGCGCGACCGGAAGGACGCGCGGAGGGCCGGGTGCCGCCGCACCAGCGCCTCGGCGGCGGCGCGGAACGCGGCCACGTCCAGCGGGCCCTCCACGTCCACGACCGCCTGGAGGGTGTAGACGTCGCTGCCCTGCTTGTCGTACTCGGCCTGGAAGAGCAGGCCCTTCTGCAACGCCGAGAGCGGCAGCACGTCGTCCACGCCGCCCGCGCTCTCGAAGTCCTCGACCTCGGCCTCGGTGAGCGAGACGAGCGGGAAGTCCGACGGGCTGTGCCCGCCGGTGGCGCCGACGAACGACTCCAGCACCTCGAACCACGACCGCGCGATCTCGTCCACATCGGACTCGGCGAGCAGGTCTCCCGCCCACAGCCAGTCGGCGACCAGGCGCGGGCCCTCGGGGCGGTCCTCGGTGACGGGGGTGACCGCGAGGACGTGCCGCAGCGGCATGTCCGGGCTGACGCCCGTGCCGACGACGGACTCGCCGCCGTCGAGCGACCACTGCGCCGACGTGCCTCCCGCGGCGAACCGGCCCAGGTAGTTGAAGCCGATCTGCGGCACGCCGAAGCGGGCGAGCGCGCCGACGGTCTGCGGGTTGAGGTGGCGCAGCAGGCCGAAGCCGAGACCGCGGTCCGGCAGGGCGCGGAGCTGCTCCTTGACGCGCTTGACCGCCGCTCCCCCGGTGGCGTCACCGGGGTCGACGCGCAGCGGGAACACGCTGGTGAACCAGCCGACCGTGCGGGAGAGGTCCAGGTCGTCGGCGACCTGCTCGCGGCCGTGGCCCTCGACCTCGACCAGCACGCCGGAGTCGTCCGCTCCCAGCCGCGTGCGCCGCCAGCGCGCCACGGCCAGGGCGAGTCCCGCGAGCAGCACGTCGTTGATCTCGCCGTGGAACGCGGTGGGCACGGTGGTCAGCAGCGCGGTGGTCGTCGCGGTGGGCAGCACCAGGCGCAGCGACCGCGCCGTGCCGTAGGTGTCCAGCTCCGGGTCGAGCGGACGCGCGCCCAGCGGCGGGTCGACCGGCTTGACCTGGGCGGTCCACAGCGGCAGCTCGCGGGTGCGGGCCGCGGCGCGGGCGTTCTCCGACAGCGCCTTCGACCAGCGGCGGTAGGACGTGCCGACCGGGTCGAGCGCGACCGGGCGGCCCGCGGTGACGGCGTCGGTGGCCGCCTGGAGGTCGGGCACGATGATGCGCCACGAGACGCCGTCGACCACGAGGTGGTGCACGACCAGGACCAGCCGGTCGCCGACCAGCGCGGCCCGCACGACCCGGCCCTCCTCGGGCGCGAGGCCCTGCCTGGCGGCGGCGACGGCGCTGTCCACGTCGGACGCCTCGGCGATCTCCACGGTCACCGAGCCGACCGGCAGGGTCTCCAGGGACCACAGGCCGTCCACCGGCACGGAGAGCTTCGCCCGCAGCACGTCGTGGTGGTCCACGACGGCCTGGAGCGCGGTGGTGAGCACCTCGCGGTTCGCGGGCACCCGCACCACGACGTACTGGCTGTACTGGCGGGTGCGGTCGGTCAGCGACTCCAGGTCCTCGCGCAGCTGGTGCGCGATCGGGGTCAGCTCGACCTCGCCGACGCCGTCGGCGACCGCGACCACCTGGGCGCCGACCGGACGGGCGATCGTCGCGATGGCGGACGGGGACCGGTGGCGCAGCACGTCCCGCGAGGTGATCAGCAGACCGGCGCGGCGGGCGCGGCTGACGACCTGGATGGAGCTGATGCTGTCGCCGCCGAGCGCGAAGAAGCTGTCCTCCACGCCGACCTCGGGCAGGCCGAGGACCTCGGCCATGACCTCGCACAGCACCCGTTCCTCGGAGCTGCGGGCGGTGCGACCGCGCGGGCCCGCGGAGAAGTCCGGCTCCGGCAGGGCCTTGCGGTCCACCTTGCCGTGCGGGGTCAGCGGCATCGCGTCCAGCACGAGCAGCGTGGAGGGCACCATGTACTCCGGCAGCACGCCCGTGAGCCGGGCGCGCACGTCGTCGGTGTCGACCGGGGTCCCGTTGTCGGAGACCAGGTAGCCGATGAGCCGCTTGCTGCCGACCGGGTCGGTCACGACCGCGACGGCCGCGTCGCCGACGTGCGGCAGGGCGCGCAGCGCCGCCTCGACCTCTCCCAGCTCGATCCGGTGGCCGCGCACCTTCACCTGGTGGTCGCGGCGTTCCACGAACTCCAACTGCCCGTCCTCCCTGCGGACCACCCGGTCCCCGGTGCGGTACATCCGGAGACCGGTGCCCGCGAAGGGATCGGGCACGAACGTGGTCGACGTCCTGGCCGGGTCGCGCAGGTAGCCGCGCCCCACCCCGAGACCGCCCACGTAGAGCTCGCCGGGGACGCCGGGCGGCACGGGCCCGAGGTCGTCGCCCAGCACGTACAGCCGCGTGCCCCGCACCGCGCGC
Source organism: Umezawaea sp. (assembly GCF_057122925.1). Taxonomy (NCBI): domain Bacteria; kingdom Bacillati; phylum Actinomycetota; class Actinomycetes; order Pseudonocardiales; family Pseudonocardiaceae; genus Umezawaea; species Umezawaea sp. Next base: position 43,510 of record NZ_DBNGPQ010000110.1, read on the forward strand.
CCGATGGGCACGCGCGCGGTCGCGACGGCGTCGTCCACGGTGATCGTCGCGTGCGTGACGTCGTCGGAGCACTCGGTGGGCCCGTAGGCGTTCACCAGCGGGATCGTCGGGAACCGGGCGAACCAGCGCAGGCACAGGTCCGGCGGCAGCGCCTCGCCCGTGACCACCAGGCGGCGCAGCGAGGGCAGCCGCGGCCGGTCGCCGACGACGTCCCACGCGTCCAGCGCGGCGCGCAGCAGCGACGGGACGACCTCCAGCACCGTCACGGACTCCTCGGCCACCAGGCCGAACAGCGCGTCCGGGTCGGCCGCGGTCTCGCGCGTCACCACGCGCACCCGGCCGCCGACCACCAGCGGCGCCAGCATCTGCCACACGGAGATGTCGAACGTGAGCGGGGCGTTCTGCACCAGGGAGTCCGCCGCCGTGAGGGCGAGGTCGTCGACCTTGGCGAGCAGGTGGTTCACCATGCCGCGCCGGTGCACCATCGCGCCCTTGGGCTTGCCGGTCGAGCCGGACGTGAAGATCACGTAGGCCAGGTCGTCCGGCAGGCCCACCGCGGGCGCGAGCGCGTCGAGCGCGTCCTCGGCGTCGTCCAGCACGACGACGTCCACGGCGTGACCGGCCGCGCGGGTGATCTCCTCGGCGAGCGCGCGGTGCGCGGCGTCGACCACGAGGTGGCGGATCCCGTTGTCGGTCAGCAGGTCGGCGCTGCGCCGCACCGGGGCGCGCGTGTCCAGCGGCACGTAGGCGCCGCCCGCGCCGATCACGCCGAGCACGGCGGAGACGAACCCGGTGCCGGGGGCGCCCAGGACGCCGACCAGCGCCGCGGGCACGCGGCGGGACAGCGCGCTGGCGCGGCCGACGAGCGAGCCGTAGGTGGTGCTGACGTCGTCCTCGACGATCGCGACCGCGTCGGGGTAGCGGGCGGCCAGCGCGCGCACGGTCTCCACGACGTCGGCGTCCGCGCCCTCGGTGAACGCGCCGGTGCCCTCGTCCAGCCAGCCCGCGCGCTCGGTCGCGCTGACCACGTCGACGCGGCCCAGCGGCACGTCGTCGGCGACGGTGGCGAAGGTGACCAGGAACTCGGCGAACCGGTGCAGGTGGTCCTCGACCTCCTGCGCGGTGTACAGCTCGGGGTTGCCGTTGACGTGGATCTCGGCGCCGCCGTCGGGCGCGTCCACGACGGTGATCATCAGGTCTTCGATGAGCCCGGTCGACAGGTTGTTGACCTCGACGTCGCACGCGCCGAGCGCGAACGTCGTCTGCTGCGGCAGGATGTTGACGAACGGCCCGAACGGGCGGCGGTCCTCCGAGGACAGACCCATCTCCCGGCGGATGCGGCTGACCCGGTACCGCTGGTGCTTGAGCACCTGGGCCAGTTCGCGCGAGGTCCGCTTGAGCAGCTCGGCCTTCGTCGCGTCCGGGCGGACCTGGACGCGCAGCGGCAGGTAGTTCGCGATCATGCCGGGGATCGCGCGCATCGTGGCACCCATGCGGGCGGTGGCGGGCAGCGTGAGCAGCACGTCGCCGACGCCGGTCATCCGCTGGGTGTAGACGCCGACCGCGGACAGGACCACGGCGGGCCAGGTCGACGCGGACTTCGACGCCAGCTCGCGCAGCGCGGCGGCCGTCCCGGCGGGGACCGCGGTCGTGCGGCGGAGGAAGCCGCGCACGGCGGTGGCGGTCTGCTCGCGCTGCGACAGGCTCGGCAGGTCCGGCACCTGGTCGAAGCGGGCGGCCCAGAAGTCGCGGTCGCGCTGGAACCACACCGAGTCGGTGTAGGCCTTCTCCGCGTCCAGCAGCTCCTTGAGCGGCGGCAGCGTCCCCTCGGCGGTCGACCGGCCCTCCACCAGCGCCTGGTAGAGCTCGGCGAGCCTGCGCCAGTACACGACCTGGCTGTACCCGTCGCACAGCAGGTGGTGGATGCACATGTAGAAGAAGTGCCGGTCCGGGGCCAGCTCCACGACCGCGATCCGGAACATCGGGAAGTCGTCCAGCGTGAACGGCGTGGCCAGGTCGGCCGCCATCCACTCGACGGCCTCGGCCTCGTCCAGCCGCAGCTCCGCGATGGGCACCTCGGCCATCGGCTCGACGACCTGGCGCGGTTCGCCGTCCACCTCGACGTAGCGGGTGCGGGCGCACTCGGCCTCGACGATCAGCCGCCGCACGGCCGCGCGGAACGCGGGCGCGTCCAGCGGACCCCGGATGTCCAGGTAGCCCGCGGAGTTGTACGCGACCCCGCGTCCGTGGAACTTCTCGTCGAACCAGATCTCCGCCTGACCGGCGGACAGTGGCAAGCTCGCCGCTGCGGTCATCAGGTGCTCCTCGTGGTGGCCGTCGGGGGCGCCGGGAGCCGGGAACCGTTCTCCGCCAGCACTTCGGCGCCGTAGATGTCGGCGATCCACTGGTCGTGGTAGATGGTGTCCAGGTACCGGTCGCCGAGGTCGGGCGAGATGGCGACGGCCGACAGGTCGTCGCCGGGTGCGTTGCGGGCGAGCCAGTCCATCGCGCCGCTGATGACCGTGCCGGTCGATCCGCCGAACAGGAAGCCGTGGCGCACCAGCGTCCGGCACGCCCGCACGGTGTCGATCTCGGCGACGTGCACGACCTCGTCCACGATGGACTCGTCGAGCAGCGGCGGCCGGACGCTCGTGCCGAGGCCGGGCAGCATCCGCGGCTGGGCCGGGGTCCCGAAGGTCACGGAGCCGACGCTGTCGATGGCGACGATCCGCACCGACGGGCGGTTCTCGCGGAAGTAGCGCGAGCAGCCCATGAGCGTGCCCGTGCTGCCCGCGCCGATGAACAGCACCTCGACCTCGGGGAAGCTCTTGAGGATCTCCGGCCCGGTGGTGAGGTAGTGCGCCATCGCGTTGCCGGGGTTGGCGTACTGGTTGAGCCAGACGTAGCCCCGCTCGCGGCGCATCCGCTCGACGTAGCGGATGCGCGCGCCGAGCAGCCCCTCCTCGGGGTGCGGCTCGGTGACGACGTGCACCTGCGTGCCGAGCGACTGCATCAGCTGCCGCGCGCCGAGCGTGCACCGCGTGTCCGTGACGCACAGGAAACCGTAGCCCTGGCTCGCGGCCACCAGGCTGAGCGCGACGCCGAGGTTGCCCGACGAGCTCTCGACCAGCGTGTCGCCCGGTCGGAGCACGCCGGTGCGCACGGCGGTGGCGACCATCTCGGTGGCGGCCTTGAGCTTGATGGACCCGGCGAAGTTGAAGCCCTCGCACTTGAGGTACAACGGGTGCCCGGACAGCGTCCTGAGGTCGACGTACAGATCGTCCACGTTGAACTCTTGCGGCGTGGATATGACTGGCATGAACCGACTCCTACGAGATCGACCAGCAGCGACTCATCGCTTCCCGTAGCGATTGAGGTCAAAGAAGAAGTCCTCCACGGGAGCCAGGTCACCCGCGCGACCGACCTCGTCGTAGACGAACTTGCCGACGGCCAGGTCCAGCACGCCGAGGCCGAACGGCGAGAAGAACACCGGCTTGTCCGCGGGCAGCTCGACCGCCCCGGTCATCACGTCGAACAACGTGCCGGACAGGAACTCGCGGTTGCCCTCGGCCTGCTCGGCCAGGTGCACCGACGTGTTGGCCTTGAGGCAGTGCTCGACGTCGTCGACCACGTTGGTGCCGGACAGCACCACCTCGGGCGACAGGTCGCGCAGCGACACGTGCAGCACCAGGGGGTTGTGCTCGAACCACGTCGGGTCGGTGATGTGCGGCTCGCCCGCGACCGTGGCGAACACGACGAGGTCGCAGGCCTTGATCAGGTCCTCGGCCGACTCGTGGACGACCACGGCGCCGTCACCGGTGGACTCGACGTACCCCTGGAACCCGGCGGCGTGCTCGGCGCTGAGGTCGAAGATGCCGACCTCGTCGAACGACCAGCCGGTGCCGGTGAGGTAGGTGTGGATGTAGCGGGCGATCAGCCCGGTGCCGATGAAGCCGACCTTCGCGGGCCGGACGCGGTCGCGGGTCAGCCAGTCGGCGGCGAGCGCGGCCGAGGCGGCCGTGCGGACCGCGCTGATGATGGAGCTCTCCAGGCAGGCGATCGGGTAGCCGGTCTCCTGGTCGTTGAGGATCAGCACGGCCGACGCGCGCGGGATGCCGCGCTGGACGTTCGCCGGGAAGCTGGAGATCCACTTGACCCCGTGCACGCCGATGTCGCCGCCGATCGAGGCGGGCAGCGCGATGATCCGCGACGAGGGGTCCTCCGGGAACCGGAGGAAATACGAGGGCGGGTTCACGGTGTCGCCCGAACCGTGCAGCCGGTAGGCCGCCTCGACCAAATCCAAGAGGTGCTTGTCACGATCCCGCAAAACCTCGTGAACCTGTGCGCCGGAAATCACCGTGAAGGTCGGACTCGAATCCGACATGTGTACCCACGCTCCTCTGCGCTAACCACGGCAGGATGCCGAGGCGACCTGGTCAATAGGATGTCGACCAGGGCTGACGAGGCACTGACGCAGGACTGACGGAGCCCTTCACCTGCGGCTATGGGCACTCAAGTCGGCTTCTGGAGAAAATATATAGAAACTTCCAGAGAAGATGTATAGAACCGCATCGGCCAACTGCCCGCAACACGGACGGAACATTGACAGGGTCACCGAGCCGTGCATATGGTCTTCCTCAAGCCGAGCGCGCAATTCTTGGAAGCACCGTCGCGCCCCCATCAACAATTCTAATTCCGCGACTTTTGTCGTGTTGAGACAGAAAGGATCGTCTTCGATGGAAGATCGCAGGATCAAGAACGTCGTCGTCCTGGGCGGCGGCACGGCGGGCTGGATGACCGCGTCGTACCTCGGCCGGGCCCTGGGCCCCGCGGTGAAGATCACCGTGCTGGAGGCGCCGACGGTCCCCCGGATCGGTGTCGGCGAGGCGACCGTCCCGAACCTGCACAAGGTGTTCTTCGACTTCCTCGGCCTCTCCGAGGAGGAGTGGATGCGGGAGTGCAACGCCAGCTTCAAGATGGGCATCAAGTTCACCAACTGGCGCACCGGCGGCAGGGGTGACGCCAACCCCCGGCCCTACCGCGACACGACCGACCACTACTACCACCTGTTCGGCCTGCTGCCGAACCACGAGAACGAGCCGCTGTCGGCGTACTGGTCGCACAAGCGCCTCACCGGCCAGACCACCGAGGCGTTCGACTACGCCTGCTACCGCGAGCCCCCGATCCTGGACGCGAAGCTGGCGCCGCGCCACTCCGACGGCACCAAGTGGACGAACTACGCGTGGCACTTCGACGCCGCGCTGGTGGCCGACTTCCTGCGCCGCTTCGCGACCAACAAGCAGGGCGCGATCCACATCCAGGACGAGTTCATCGACGCCGACGTGGACACCCGCGGCCACGTGACCGCGCTGAACACCAAGGGCGGCCGCAAGATCGAGGGCGACTTCTTCGTCGACTGCTCGGGCTTCCGCGCGCTGCTGATCAACGGCGTGATGCGCGAGCCGTTCCTGGACATGAGCGACCACCTGCTCAACGACCGCGCGGTCGCGACGCAGGTCCCGCACGACGACGAGAAGAACGGCGTGGAGCCGTTCACCGGCTCGATCGCCATGACCAACGGCTGGACGTGGAAGATCCCGATGCTGGGCCGCTTCGGCACCGGCCACGTCTACTCCAGCCGGTTCACCACGCAGGACGCGGCGACGCAGGAGTTCTGCGAGATGTGGGGCCTCGACCCCAGCGAGCAGAAGCTCAACCACATCAAGTTCCGCGTCGGCCGCAACCGCCGCACCTGGGTCCGCAACGTGGCCGCGATCGGCCTGTCGTCGTGCTTCCTGGAGCCGCTGGAGTCCACCGGCATCTACTTCATCACCGCCGCGCTCTACCAGCTGGCGAAGCACTTCCCGGACAAGAACTTCGACCCGATCTTCGCCGACCGGTTCAACACCGAGATCAACACGATGTTCGACGACTCGCGCGACTTCCTCCAGGCGCACTTCAGCCTGGCCGCGCGCAACGACACCGAGTTCTGGCGCGCCTGCAAGGACCTGGTGCTCGCGGACGACATCAAGGAGAAGATCCGGATGTACAAGGCGGGGCTGGCGATCAACATGCCGGTCACCGACGAGAACACCTACTACGCGAACTTCGACGCGGAGTTCCGCAACTTCTGGACGAACGCGAGCTACTACTGCGTGTTCACCGGTCTCGGCTTCGACCCGCAGCAGACGCTGACGAAGCTGACGCACCACCCGTCCATGCTCGACTCCGCGGAGCACGTGTTCGCGGACATCAAGCGCAAGCAGGCCGAGCTGCTCAAGACGCTGCCGACGACCTACGACTACCTGAAGCAGTTGCACGGCAAGTAGTCCGGGCGACCAGGACGCCGGAACGGGCCCCCGACCCGTTCCGGCGTTCCCGCGCGTCCGCCACCCGTCAGGGCACCGCCGACGGGACGACGAGTTCGTCGGCGACCCACCGCGCCGCGGTCGCGGGGCAGGGCGACGACAGGCCGAGGACGACGTGCCCGAAGCCCGCGGCGACCGCGTCGCCGATCGCGGCGCGCGTGTCCCCCGGCCGCTCGCAGGAGACGGGCAGGTGGATCGAGCGGGTGATCGACGCGGGGTCGCGGCCGATCTCGGCGCAGCAGCGGTCCAGCAGGGCACTCCGGCGCACGACGTCGTCGATGTCGCCGCCCGCGATGTTCCGCACGTCGGCGTGCTCGGCGACCACGCGCAGCGTCCTGGACGAGCGCCCGCCGATCAGGATCGGCGGGTGGGGGCGCTGCACCGGCTTGCGGTTGCCGAACGCGCCGGAGAGCTGGACGTGCGCGCCGTCGAAGTCGAACGGCTCGGTCTCCGTCCACAGCCGCCGGATCACGGTGCACGCCTCGGCGAGGCTCTCCACCGAGTGGGCGAAGTCGTGGAGCGGCAGGCCGTGCGCCTCGTACTCGCGCCGGGCCAGCGGGTGGTCGGGCCGCGACCCCGCGCCGATGCCGAGGTCCAGCCGCCCACCGGACACGACGTCGACCGTCGCGGCGATCTTGGCCAGCACCGCCGGTGGCCGGAACCTGTTGCTGGTCACCAACAACCCGACCCGCAGCCGCCGGGTCTGGGCGGCGAGCGCCGCGAGCGGGGTCCAGCCCTCGTAGGCGGGCCCGAGCGGGCTGCCGCCGATCGGCATGAGGTGGTCGAACAGCCACGCGTGCTCGATCTCGGGGATGGCGTCGGCTTCCCGCCAGACCCGCAGGACGTCGTGGTAGTCGACCCGCACAGGGGCCGTCATGATGCCGAAGCTCGGCACGCGTGGTCCTTCCCGGTGCTCCGGGGCGCGCGTCACTTGGATTCGAGGCGGCCCAGGGGTTCCGCGCTCGCGCCGGGCCACGCGGTGTCCCCGACGCGCAGCGCGTGGCGGAGGAAGTCCGTGGTGGCGCGCTGGACGAGGGCGACCCGCTCGGGGCTCTCGTCCGTCGTCTCCGCGGCGTCGTACCCGGAGATCCCGCCCAGCGAGTGCTCCGCGCCGTGCACGGTGAGCAGGCTCTTGGGTCCGGGGCTCAGCGCGTAGGCGTCGGTGAACCAGTCCGGTCCCCTGACCGACAGCGCCGACTGGTCCCGGTCCCCCGCGACGACGAGGGCGGGCGTGGCCATCTCCGCGAAGCCGGGGTTCATGAAGGGCAGGTTCTCGACCGCGAACGGCGTCAGGTCGGCACCGCCCGCGCCGGGCACGGCGAGCAGCACGCCCGCCTTGACGCGCGGGTCGGTCGCGTCCTCGCCGGGGTGACCGTCGGCGTCGAGGACCCGCGCGCCGAGCAGCACGCTCGCGGTCTGGGCGCCCCAGGAGTGGCCCGCGACGGCGAGCCGGCCGTGGTCGACGCGGCCCGCGAGGCCCGGCAGGGCGGCTTCGAGGACGGCCAGCCGGTCGACGACCGTGCTCAGGTCCTCGACCCGGATGCGCCAGATCTCCGGGTAGCGGGGGTCGTCGGGCGTGAGGCCCAGCCTCCGCGAGTCGAGGTGGGTGGGCTGGAGCACCACGAAGCCGCGGGCGGCCCAGTGGTCGACCAGCGGGGCGTAGCCGTCCAGCGAACTGCCGAACCCGTGCGAGAAGACGATGACGGGCAGGGCGTCGCCGGTGGTCGGGGCGGACACCCGCACCAGCAGGTCGTCGCCGCGGCCGGGGGTGGGCAGCACCACCGGGCGCACCGAGTGGACGGGGTGGGTCATGGGGATCTCCTCGGAGGTGGTGGTCACGGACGTCCCGTTCCGCCATCCTGGCTAAACGGAGCCGTGTTCCACTAAGAACATACGGAACCGTGTTCCGGTTATCAAGGAGGGTGACGGGGGCAACAGCGCGGTGGCCGGCAGCGAGCCGGGGTCGTCGGTGCCCAGGAAGCGCGCCGACGCCCGGTGCCGCGAACAGGCCCTCCTGGAAGCCGCCGCCGCGGCGTTCCTCACGTCCGGTGTGGACGCTCCGGTGCGCGACGTCGCGGCCGGGGCGCACGTCGGCGTCGCCACGGTCTACCGGCACTTCCCGACGCGCGCCGACCTCGTCATCGGCGTCCACCGGCACCAGGTCGACGCCTGCGCCGAGGCGGGTCCGGCGCTGCTCGCGGCGGTCGGCTCACCGCACGCCGCCCTGGTGCGCTGGATCGACCTCTTCGTCGACCTCCTCGTCACCGAGCACGGCTCGCCGAGGCGCTGCGGTCCGACGACACCGCGTTCGCGGCCCTGCACGCCCACTTCCTCGACCGCCTGGAACCCGTCTGCGCCGCACTGCTGCGCCGCCGTCGGTGCGGGCGAGGTCCGCCCCGACGTCACGGCCCTCGAACTGGGGGTCGGCGTGGGCGACCTCGGCGTCGGCGTCGGCCACGACGCCCGCCACCTGGTCGACCTCCTGCTCACCGGCCTGCTCCTGCACCAGCGGTGGCCGCGGTCCGCACGGCTCGGCGGGGGCGGCGGTCACCGCGGCAGAGCCGTCAGCGCGGGAGGCCGCCGCCGCGGAAGGTGCGGCGGTAGGCCTCGGGCGAGACCCCGAACAGGCGGGCGAAGTGCCGCCGCAGCGTCGTGGCCGTCCCCATGCCGGTCCGCGACGCGATCAGCTCCACCGTGGCGTCGGTGGTCTCCAGCAGTTCCTGGGCGCGGTGCGCCCGCTGGACCAGCAGCCACCGCAGCGGGCTGGAGCCGGTGACGGCGGTGAAGTGCCGCGCGAGGTTGCGGGAGCTCATGCCCGCCTGGCGGGCCAGGTCCCGGACGGTCAGCGGCTGGTCGAGCCGGGCGGTGATCCACGGCAGCAGGTCGGCGAGGGCGTGGCCCCGGCCGTGCGACACCGGCGCGGGCACGTACTGCGCCTGCCCGCCGGGCCGGTGCGGCGGCACGACGAGGCAGCGGGCCAGCGCGTTGGCGACGGCCGCGCCGTGGTCGGTGCGCACGAGGTGCAGGCACAGGTCCATCCCGGCGGCCTTGCCCGCCGAGGTCAGGACCGAGCCCTCGTCGACGTAGAGGACGTCCGGGTCGACCCGGACCCGCGGGTACCGCTCCGCCAGCAGCGCCGTGTGCTCCCAGTGCGTCGTGGCGCGCCGCCCGTCCAGCAGGCCCGCCGCCGCGAGGACGAACGCCCCCGTGCACAGCGAGACGACGCGGGCGCCCGCGTCGTGGGCCGCCCGGACGGCGTCGACCAGTTCGGGCAGCGGGGTGTCCTCGGCCGCGCGGAGGGACGGGACGACGACGGTGTCCGCGGTCGCGAGCACGTCCAGGCCGTGCCGGACGCCCGCCGTCAGCCAGCCGCCGACCTCGGCGCCGCCCGACCCGCAGACCGTGAACCCGTACCACGGGGAGACGAGGTCGCGGTCGACGCCGAACACCTCGCAGGCCGCGGCCAGCTCGAACAGCGGTGTCCCGTCGGTGACCGCCAGGGCGACCGAGTGCATGTCCGAAACTGTACGGGTCGTGGCTCCGCGGACGGTTGTGGCCGCCCGGCCCGCTGACCACGCTGATCACCGTGACCGAGCGGAGCACCACACCCACCAGGACCGTCGCCGTCATCGGCGCGTACGGGCACACCGGCCGGTTCGTCGTCGCGGAGCTGAGCGGGCGCGGGCTGGTCCCGATCCTCTCCGGCCGGGACGCCGACCGGCTGCACGACCTGGGCAGGGCCTTCCCCGGATCGGTCGTCCGACCCGCGGCGCTGGACCACCCCGCGGCGCTCGACCGCGTCCTGGCGGGCGCGGACGCCGTGGTCAACTGCGCGGGGCCCTTCGCGGGCACCGCCGCGCCCGTGCTCGACGCCGCCCTGCGCGCCCGCGTGCCGTACCTGGACGTGACCGCGGAGGTCGAGTCCGTCGCGGACGTGATCGCCCGGTACGACTCCCCCGCCCGCGACGCGGGTGTCGCGGTGGTCCCGGCGATGGCGTTCTTCGGCGGTCTCGGCGACCTGCTCGCCACCGCCGCGCTGCGCGACTGGCCCGCCGCGGACCGGGTCTCGCTCGCCTACGCGCTGAGCTGCTGGCGCCCGACCCCCGGCACGAGGGCGACCGGCCGGGTCTCCGCGCGACGCCGGGGCGGCGACCGGATCGTCTACACCGGCGACCGGTTCCGGAGGCGCACCGGTCCCGCACCGCTCGCGGAGTGGACCTTCCCCGACCCGGTCGGGACGCTGTCCGTGGTCGCCGAGTCCACCACGGCCGACAGCGCCACGATCCCCAGCCACCTCGCGGTCCCCGAGGTGCGCACGTACCTGTCGGCCGCGGCCGTGGACGACCTGCGCTCGGCCGATCCGAGGCCCCCGACCGCCGTCGACGACCGGGGCCGCTCCGCGCAGACGTTCCTCGTCGAGGCCGTGGTGTCGCGGGAGGGCTCGACGAGGCGCGCGGTGGCGCGCGGGCAGGACATCTACGCGGTCACCGCTCCGCTGGTCGTGGAGGCGGCCGTGCGGCTGCTCGACGCGCCGGGCAGGACCGGGGTCCTCGCGGCGGGCGAGGCGTTCGACGCGCGGGACTTCCTGCTCTCGCTGAGCCCCGAGCACCTGGAGGTCGACCTGGACCCGAGCTGACCGGGCGGCGCTAGCGGGCGCCGAAGGGCACGAAGCCGAGCGACTGCCCCACGGCCATCGACCCGCCCCTGGCGACCATGCCGACGTACCCGCGCCTGCCGGCCGCCACCCGGACGAACCGCTTGCCCAGCCTGCCGATGGGCCGCGGGTAGTACTTCTCGACCAGGGCGGCGGGCCGCGCGCACGGCTCGTTCACGCGGGTGACCACGACGGCGGCGTCGGTGAACCGGCGCCGCACCCGGTCGTACGGGCCGAAGTCGACACCCGCGGGCAGCGCGCCGAAGTCGGGGATGGCACCCTCCCCGGCGAACCCGCCGACGACGACGTTGACCCCGAGGCACTGCGCCAGGAACAGCCTGCCCGCCTCGCCGTCGGCCAGCCCGTCCAGCAGCGCCGCGTGGGCCGCGACGTCCACCCCGTCGGTGTCCACGTGGGCCGCGCCCAGCGCGCGCAGACCGTCCAGGCACGCCCGCTCGTCCAGGCCGAGCCCGGCCGCGATGTGGTCGAGGTCGGTGTCGCTGATGAGCGACACCGACTGCCGGTTGAGCACCGTCGTGCCCCGGCGGTAGGCCCGGCACCGCACGTCGGCGGCGACCACCCGGCCCGCGTTGCGGACGCTGCCGACGATCTTGTTGGCCTCCAGGTCGAACTCGGCGGCGGTCACCGGGAACGTGCTGAACTCGGTCCTGCTGGGCGCGACGAGCAGCAGGTCCACCCGGCCCGCGGGTGTCGGGAACGACATGGGCCAGGCTAGCCCGCCGTCCCCCGTGCCAAACCGGATCACCCGACGGGGGTCGGTTTCACCACACCGGAACGGCGAAACCGCTGGTTGGACGATTCGTCGGGGTGCGAAACAGCGGTGGAACAGGAATGCTGGGAGGGACCGTCCCCGAGCACGTGAGGAAGTATGGCGAACCCGACCCGCACCACCGCCCGGCACTGGACCACCGCCGTTCCCGTCGTCGCCGTCGCGGCGCTCGCCCTGACCTGGGGGCGTGAGCTGCCGGTCCTGGCGGTCGTGCTCGTGGCCGTGCTGCTGGCGGGAGCCGTGCTGGCCGCGGTGCACCACGCCGAGGTGGTCGCCCACCGGGTCGGTGAACCGTTCGGGTCGCTGGTGCTCGCGGTCGCGGTGACGGTGATCGAGGTCGCGCTGATCGTCACGCTCATGGCCGACGGCAAACCCGGCAGCGAGACGCTGGCCCGCGACACGGTGTTCGCCGCAGTCATGATCACCATCAACGGGATCATGGGTGTCTCGCTGCTCGTGGGCGCGCTGAGGCACCGGGTGGCGACGTTCAACCCGGAGGGCACGGGCGGCATGTTCGCCACCGTCACCACGATCACGACGCTGAGCCTGGTGCTGCCGACGTTCACCACGACCAAGCCCGGCCCGGAGTTCTCGCCGGCGCAGCTCGCGTTCGCGGCCGTCGCGTCGCTGGGCCTCTACGCGCTGTTCGTCGCGATGCAGACCGTGCGGCACCGCGACTACTTCCTCCCGCTCGACGAGAACGGTGTGGTGCTGGAGGAGCACGCGGAGCCGCCGACCGCGAAGGCGGCGGTGATCAGCCTCGGGCTGCTGCTGGTGTCGCTGGTGGCGGTCGTGGGCAACGCCAAGGCCGTCTCGCCCGCGATCGAGGCGGGTGTGGAGGCGGCCGGGTTCCCGCTCGCCGTCGTCGGTGTGGTCATCGCGCTGCTGGTGCTGGCCCCGGAAACCCTCGCCGCCGTGCGCGCGGCTCGCCGCGGCCGGGTGCAGACCAGCATCAACCTCTCGCTGGGTTCGGCGATGGCGAGCATCGGCCTGACGATCCCGGCCATCGCCATCGCGTCGATCTGGCTCACCGGCCCGCTGGTGCTGGGTCTCGGCCCGACGCACATGGTGCTGCTCGCGCTCACCGTCGTGACCGGGACGCTGACGATCGTGCCGGGGCGCGCCACCCTGCTCCAGGGTGGTGTCCACCTCGGACTGCTGGCCGCGTTCCTGTTCCTCGCCGTCAGCCCGTGACGGCGAGGAACAGGCGCGTCACACCGCCAGCGGCGCCGTGCGGAACGGGTCGTCGCGGTCCAGCTTGCCGGTGAACAACCCCTGGAACAGGTTCAGCTTCTGCATGTTCGAGGTGCCCTCGATGAACTCCATGCCGCGGGCGTCGCGGACCAGCTTGTCCAGCACCGGGTGCTCCAGCCTGGCGCCCGCGCCGAAGAACGTGCACGCCTGCTGCGTGGCGTCGTGGGCCAGTTCCGCGGCGCGCACCTTCGCCGCGGACGCCAGGTAGCCGTCGCCGGTGCGGGCGTCGACCGCGGCCGCCGCCAGGTGCACGAGCCTGCGCGCGCCGTCGATCCGCCGCGCCAGCAGGTCGAGGCGGTCGCGCTCGTCGCGCCGCAGCGCGCTCCGGTGGGTGATCACGTACTCGTGCGCGGCCCGCGCGATGCCCAGCGCGATGGCGGCGACACCGGGCCGCAGCAGGTTGAACGTCTGCACGAACGCCCACATCCCCCGCCGCGACGGGGAGAGGTGCCGCCCGAGGAAGCGCTCGGGTGCGATCTCCACGTCCCGCATGGTGATCGCGCTGATCCGCGCGCCCCGCAGGCCGATGGTCTCCAGGGCCTCGGCGTGGAAACCGGGGCTGGGGCTCTCCACGAGCACCGCGTTGATCCCCAGCGGGCCGGGGCTGGTGCGGGCGAACACGACGCCGAGCTGCGCGCGGGCCGCGTTGCCGACGTACCGCTTCTCGCCGCTGAGCAGCGCGGGCCGGTCCCCCGTGGCGGGCACGACCGTGGTGCTCAGCGCGCCCGCGTCGGAACCCCGGTCCGGTTCGGTGAGCGCGAAGAACGTCCACAGCGGACTCTCCAGCATCCGCCCGTAGAACCAGTCCTTCTGCTGCTCGTCGGCGAGCAGGTCGATCAGCACCCCGGCGAGCAGCGGGCCGGGTGAGGCGACCAGCATCCCCACGTCGGCGCAGGACAGCTCCTCCATGATGATCGCCCGCTCCAGGGCGAGCGTCCCGTAGAACCTGTTGCCCGCGATGGGGATCGGCACGTTGCCGTACTCCGGCGGGATGCCCATCGTGGACAGGTACCGCACGGCGGGCAGGTCGAAGTGCTCCCGGATCAGCTCGGGGTCGCGGTCGAGCGCCAACCCGAGCGCCCGGAAGTCGGCCCCCCACTCGCGGACCTGGCCGCGCAGCGCGAGCAACCGGTCGTCCAGCTGGATCGTCGTCACAGTCGCTCCTCCGGACGGCAGTAGGCCTCGGCGAGCAGCTCCGAGACGCGCGCGACCTGACCCGGCCCGCCCGCCAGGTAGCCGCTCGCGCCGAGCAGCTTCACCAGCGCGCGGTCGGCCTCGGTGATCTGGGCGTGCAGGTGGTTGAGCGAGGAGTCCGGCAGCTCGCCGGGACCGATCCCGGTCAGCACCGCGCGGACCTCCAGGTGCTCGATGAGGCCGTCCGCGACCGTGGACTTCACCATCTGCTGCTGGAGCAGCGTGGAGTTGCCGGTGCGCCTGCCGTTGAGGTAGCGCATCGCGGTCTCCCGCAGCTCCTCGGACAGGCCGAGCCGCAGCCACACCAGGCCGAGCGTCCACGCGGCGCGCTGCGCGGGCGCGAAGCCGTTCACCCCGGCCGGTGCCAGGTGGCGTTGCAGCAGCACCGGTCCGCCGGGCAGGTCGACCGAGCCGAGCGCGGTCTCCGCGCAGTCGGCCCGGTCGACCGTGATGCCGTCGGCCCAGATCCGCGTGGTGCCCGCCGCGACGTCCTCGGGGACGACGGCGTGCCCGGCGGGGCCGCACGGCAGCAGGCCGGGCAGCACCGCCGAGGCGAGTTCGGCCAGGGCGGCGGCCACGCCGTCCGCACGCGCGGCGCGGTGGCAGCGCGTCCACCGGTCGGCGTGCGCGAGCGTGGTCACGGTCCCCCCACGACGCAGTAGCCGAGGTCGCCGGTGCTCGGGTCGTGGTCGATCAGCACCACCGGGTCGGCGTCGACGCCGTGCGCGGCCAGCAGCGACCACGCCGCCGTGCACGGGTAGCCGGTCTCGGCCACGAGCACGGGACCGCTGTGCCGCACCAGGTCCGGGTCGATGCCCGCGCCGACGACGACCGTCGCCGACGAGTCGGGCCCGAGCAGCGAGCCGAGCGCGGCGTCGATCGAGGCGGGCAGGTCGGCCTGGCGGACACCGACCTCGTGCCCGACCGACAGCCCACCGGCCCTCCTGTCCTCCAGCAGGACCGCGACACCGGCGTTGCCGCGCGGCGCGGTGCCCTCGACCTCGTAGGGCAGGGTCGACTGGTCGAGCACCAGCACGAGCGCGCGCCGGTAGCCGTGCCGCCGCGCGTAGTCGCCCGCGAGTTCGAGCGCGGTGAACGGCGCGCAGGTGCCGCTGTCGGACAGCGCGAACACCAGCGGCCCGTTGGTCAGCTCCTCGGACAGGTAGGTCGCCGCGGACAGTCGGCAGTCCAGGTCCGGGGTGCTGTGCGCGACGAGCGCCAGGTCGACCTGGTCGGAGCCGAGGTCCAGCTCCGCCACCAGGTTCTGGGCCATCGCGGTGAACGTCGTCCCGGCCACCAGCACCTCGGGGCGCGCGGTGACGCCGTAGCCCCTGGTGAGGTCGGCGAAGTGGCGCTGGGAGAACTCGTCGTCGATCCGGCGGTCCCCGCCGTCGAACTTCCTGTGCACGACCCGTGCCACCCCGAGCGGGGACCGCACCAGGCGCGGGCGCCTGGTCGTCTCGGGAACGGGTGCCGCCGTCCGGTACATGCTCAGGCGTCCCGCTCTGCCACGACGAAGTCGGCGAGCGACGCGACCGTCTCGAAGTGCGCCATCTCCAGGTTGTCGGTGTCGAACTCGACCTCCAGGGCTTCCTCCAGCTGCATCAGCAGCTCGAAGACGCCGGTCGAGTCGAGGCCCAGCTCGTCGAACAGGCGCGACGACTCGGTCAGCTCGGGCAGGTCGTAGTCGAGCACCTGCGCCAGCACCGAGGTGATGGCGGAGACGATCCGGGCCCGCTCGGGCGCCGTCGTCTGGATGTCGGCCGTGTCACTCATGGTCTTCAGGTCCTTTCGGGGAAAGCGGGTCTATTCCGGCGTCGCCACGGCCGTGAGGTTCGGGAGGCGCTGGTGGCGCAGCAGGTCCTCGGTGGTGTCGCGCTCGCGCACGAGGTGGGCCCGGCCGTCCTGCACGAGCACCTCGGCCGGGTAGCCGTGGCTGAGGAACAGCACCGGGGACGCGGTCGGGCCGTACGCGCCGGAGCGCAGCACGCCGACGAGGTCGCCGACCCGCACCGGCGGCAGCGCGATCTTCTTGCCGAGGGTGTCGTTCGGGGTGCAGAGCGGGCCGGTGACGTGCCAGCTCTCGACGGCGGGCTCGTCCATCCGGTTCAGCACGGCCATCGGGAAGTTGCGCTTCACGAAGGAGCCGATGCCGACCGCGGCCATGTGGTGGTTCGTGCCGCCGTCGGCGACCGCGAACTTCTCGCCCATCGACTCCTTCACGTACCGCACCCGCACGACGTACGTGCCGGACGTGGCCGTGAGGTAGCGGCCGAGTTCCATCACCAGCCGGGTCTCCGGGTGGGCGTCGGCGAACTCCGCGATGATCGGGTTCACCCGCGCGGCCAGCAGCTCAAGGTCCAGGTCCCGCTCGCCGTCGAAGTACGCGACACCGAGGCCGCCGCCGATGTCGACCATCTCCAGCGGGAAGCCCAGGACGTCGGACACCCGGCAGGCCAGGTCGAAGATGCGCTCGGTGTTCTCGGCGATGGCCTCCTCGCTGAGGATGCGCGTGCCCATGTAGACCTGCACGCCCATCAGCCGCACGTTCGGGTGCCGCTGCGCGAGGTCGGCGTTGTCGAAGACCTGCGTCTCGTCGATGCCGAACTGGCGCGGCTTCCCGCCCATGGTCAGGCCGGAGCCCTTGACCGCGAAGCTCGGGTTGATCCGCAGCGCGACCGGCGCGACGACCCCGCGCTCGCGGGCGAACCGGTCGATCAGGGCGAGTTCGCCGAACGACTCGCAGATGATCGTGTAGATGCCCTCGTCGAGGCAGGCCTCGATCTCCCGCTCGCTCTTGCCGGGGCCGAGGAAGATGATGTTCTCCGGGGCCGCGCCCGAGCGGCGGACGGTGATCAGCTCCGCCATCGACGACACCTCGACCCGCGCGCCCGCGGCCTGGAGCACCGCGCACACGCCGATGTTCGGGTTCGACTTGAGGGAGAAGAAGAACTCCAACCTCGGGTGCAGGTGCGCCTTGAGGCCGTGCACCCGCGACGACAGCTCGTCGCCGTCGTAGAGGTACATCGGCGTGCCGAACTCCTCGGCCAGCTCGGTGATCGGGATGCCCTGGACTT
The DNA here is from genome assembly GCF_057122925.1 of Umezawaea sp. Classification (NCBI taxonomy): domain Bacteria; kingdom Bacillati; phylum Actinomycetota; class Actinomycetes; order Pseudonocardiales; family Pseudonocardiaceae; genus Umezawaea; species Umezawaea sp. The sequence goes on from NZ_DBNGPQ010000110.1 coordinate 60,847, forward strand.
CGAACTCGGCGGTCATCGCCGGTCCTCCTTCGCCAGTCGGGTGGTGATCTCCGCGTCGACGGCCGCGATCTCGTCGTCGGACGAGCCGACGACGATCCCGTACAGCCGTCCGTCGAACGCCGCGTCGTCGCGGGCGCCCGCGTTGACGGTGGCGAAGTTGTTGACCAGCAGGCCCGTTCCGCCCCGCCGTTCCAGCACCAGGCCGTCGAGCAGCGTCCGCACGGTGCCGAAGCCCAGCTCGCCGGTCAGCCGCAGCGGGTAGTGCCGGGCGAGCGCGATCTGCCCGGCGCCGACGAACCTCTCCTGCGAGGGGACCTGGTAGGTGGACATGTTGTTGCGGGCGTTGATCTCGATGACGGGGTAGAGCCCGTCGTCGGGGTCGACCATCGCGTCCACGCCGACGACGCCGAAGTACCCGTCGGCGGACAGCTTCTTGCCCAGCAGCCCCGCCGTGGCGACCAGCTCGTCCACCTGCGCGCCGGACAGCCGCGCGGGCATCCGGTGTCCCTTGTGGACCCCGCCCTCGGTGAACAGCTCCTTGACGAAGTCGAAGTGCGTCACGCCGTCGCGGCCCACGGTGAACTGGTAGTTCAGGTCGGTCTTCTTCGCGACCCAGTTCTCCACGCAGAACGCGATCCTCGGCTGCCCGGACTTCTCCACCGACTTGGCGATCATCCGGAACAGCCGGTCCATCCGGCGGGGGCTCTCCAGCACGGCGATGCCCTTGCCGGACACGCCGAGAGCCTCCTTCACCACGACCTTCTCGCCGCGCTCGACCAGCGGGGCCGCCTCGGTGAACGCGCGCTCCAGCTGCTCCAGCGTGTCGCACGCCCAGCCCGCGGGCTGCCGCAGGCCGAGTTCGTCGGCGACGCGGCGGCTGTAGACCTTGCTGTTGACCGACTTGCAGGTCGCCGCGTCCGGGGCCGCGAGCGGCAGCCCGGTCGCGGCGGCGAGCCGTTCCTCCACCTCGGACACGCCGTGCGCGACGAGGTGCGCGTCGAGCCCGCTCAGGGCCTCGACCAGCGCCGGGTCGGCCAGCGCGTCCTCGGTGACGTTGCGCAGCGGGTTCTGGTCGGCCACGACGTGCACCGTCGGCAGCACGATCCCGAGGCCGGTCAGGTGGTCCAGGTAGTCGGCGTCCGGAGCGGCCTTGAGCACCACGTGGTCGGACGGCCCGGCGAGCAGCAGGGCGAACTCGTCCATGTGGTTGACCACGGCGCTGCCGCTCGCGGCGGACACGCGCGGCAGCGTGTGCTCGCCGCGCGCCCACTGCTCCTCGACCTCGAAGTTGCCGAGGTACACCAGCGACGCGTCCGGCTCGCCGACCACGGCCCGCTTCAGGCGGGTGGTGAAGTCATCCATGTCGCGTCCTAGTGCTGGAAAACGGCGGCGGAGAACGTCTGGCCGAGACCGGCCGACGTCATCAGGTACTTGTCGCCCGGCTTGAGCAGGCCCAGTTCGCGGACGGTCTGGTAGTTGATGAACGGGTCCGCGCAGAAGCAGTGCCCGGTCTTGTCCAGGTTGTCCAGGAAGAACTTCTCGTTCGGCAGGCCCAGGTTCTTCGCGGCCACCGTCCACGACACGCGGTTCACGTTGTGCGGCAGCACCAGGTCGACGTCCGCGAGGGTGAGGCCCGCTTCGCCGAGCGCGCCGAGGATCACCTCTTCGAGGGCGTCCTGGTAGATCTTGCGCGCGTACTTGGCCACGTCCGGCGTCATGTCGATCACGCCGTCGTCGCGCCCGTGGATGCGGGTGGCGTAGCCGAGCAGGTGGTCGCGGTCGCCCCGTGCGGACACCAGGACCGCAGCGACGCCCTCGCCCATGATCGACACGTCCTCGACCCACTGGGTGAACGGCGTGAACGTCTTGTCGCCCGCGAGGATCAGCGCCAGCGCGTCCGGGTCGCCGTCGGCGGCCAGCAGCGTGCCCGCCACGTCCAGCGCCAGCAGGCCGGTCGCGCAGCCGTGGTCGGCCACCGCGAAGGTCTTGGCGTGCGTCAGCCCGAGCGCTTCGCGCACGTCCTGCACCGGGCTGATCGGGTAGGGGGCGGTGGTCCGCATCCCCTTGGCCCGGATGACGTACCGGACCCGCTCCTCCTGGCCGATGAGCGCGTCCAGCTTCCCGGCCGCCGCGATCATCAGCTCCGCTTCGGTCTGCCCCGGCGCCTGGCAGATCCGGTCCAGGCCGTACAGCCTGGTGAACCGCCGCACCTGCTGGTCGTTCAACCCCAACGACTCCCGCAGGTCCGCCACGGACACGGTCTCCGGCAGATGACTCGACACTGCCACCAATGACGTCATGGCCACAGCGTCACCGCCGGTGCTGACCACCCGCTGACACCGGACTGACCGCGTTCGCGGGGGGCTCGGGGGTCAGCTCGACGCGGGGTGCGCCTCGACGTCGTTCGGGTCGCGCGGCCACCAGCGGCCGGGGCGCGGCAGGAAGTTCGCCAGCTCCGGGAAGTCGGTGGGCCGCTCGGTCATCCAGTTCCAGTACCGCGGGATGGTCCTGGCGTAGTCGCAGTAGTACCGGCGCAGCGCGTCGATCAGCTGCCGCAGGGTGTTCGGGTGGATCGAGCCCGGCCGCCACACCAGCAGCAGGCGGCTGCGCAGCGGTTCGGTGATGGCCACGAGGTTGACGTCCGCCGTGGACCCGGTCGGGGTCGCGAGCGCCGCCGCGCCCGCGTCGCGCACCCACGCCATGGCCTCGGCGTGCCCGCCCGCGTAGTGCAGCACCTCCGGCGTCGGGTGGTCGAGCTTGCGGAACAGGTGCTCCTCGACGGGGTGGAACCAGTGGCCCTGGACGTGCTGCACCCAGCTCAGGGCGGCCATGTGCCTGCGGCTGACGGTGGTCCGGCGGGCGAGCGCGTGGTCGCGGGGCAGCGCGAGCCAGATGGGCTCGCGGACGATGATCTCCTTGGCCAGCGAGGGGTCCAGCGGGCGGACGCCGTCGACCGCCTCGGGGCTGGGCACCAGCGCGGCGGTCAGCTCCCCCCGGTTCACCGCCTCGACGCTCAGCGCGGGGTCCAGCGTCACCGTCTGGACCTCCACCGACGGCAGCGAGGCCTGGAGCGCGCGGCGCAGGGTCACGGGCGTCCACTCGGCGTTGCCGAAGCGGAGGATGCCGCTGGCCAACGAGGACGCCTCGGCCACGACGGCGTCGGCGCGGGTGGCCAGGTCCGCCAGCATGGGGATGAGCCGCTCGCCCAGCGGCGTCGGGGTGATGCCGAAGGCCGATCGCACGAACAGGTCGCCGCCCACGGCCTTCTCGATGCGCCGGAGCTGGGCGGTGAGGCTGGGCTGCGGGAGTGACAGCTTCGCCGCGGCCTTCGAGATGCTGCCCGCCTCGGCGAGCGTCATCACCACCCGTGCGTGCCGGATTTCCAGGTGCATGCGACCAACCGTTCACGTGGGACGGGACGGCTGGGCCAAACCTACCCCAGCTCCCGGCGCCGGACCCGGCTTTCCGTCGGAGAACCGAAGGTCGGGTCCCCGAGCGATTAGTCCTGCCTATCGCTGCGCCGACCAGGGAAGACCCGTTCGGGGGATGCTTTCGGGGGGCCTGCACCAGTGCGACGGCTTGCGCACCGTCCGTAAGGTCCCCCCGTGTCCGGAGTGGAAGACGTGGGGAGAAGGACAGTGGACGACGACGTGGTGCGCCTGGAGTCCGTGCGCAAGGTCTACGGCAACGACCGCAACGGCGTGGTGGCGTTGGCGGGCGTGTCGCTCGGCATCAGGCGCGGCACGTTCACGGCCGTGATGGGTCCGTCGGGGTCGGGCAAGAGCACGTGCCTGCACTGCGCGGCGGGCCTCGACCGGCCGACGTCGGGGTCGGTGGTGCTGGACGGGCACGAGCTGACGGGCCTGAACGAGCGCGAGCTGACGCGGCTGCGGCGCGACCGGATCGGCTTCATCTTCCAGTCGTTCAACCTGCTGCCCGCCCTGAACGTCGTGGAGAACGTGCAGCTGCCGCTGCGGCTCGCGGGCCGCAAGGCCAAGCGCGCGGACGTGGACGAGGTGCTGGCGCGGGTCGGCCTGTCCGACCGCAAGCACCACCGGCCCGGTGAGCTGTCGGGCGGCCAGCAGCAGCGCGTCGCCATCGCGCGGGCGCTGATCACCAAGCCCGCCGTCATCTTCGGCGACGAGCCGACCGGCGCGCTGGACACCCGCACGGCCCTGGAGGTGCTGGCGCTGATGCGCCGGGCGGTGCGCGACGTCGGCCAGACCGTGGTGATCGTGACGCACGACCCGGTCGCCGCCTCGCACGCGGACCGGGTGATCTTCCTGGCGGACGGCCAGATCGCGGGCGAGCTCCAGTCGCCGACCGCGCACGCCGTCGGCGAGCGCATGACGCAGCTCGGCGCCTGGGCCGACGAGCCCGCGGGCACGGTGAACTGATGTTCCGGCTCGCGCTGCGCACCCTGCGCTTCCGCAAGGGCGGGTTCGCCGCCTCGTTCATCGCGCTGTTCTTCGGCGCCGCCATCGTGATGGCGTGCGGTGGTCTGATGGAGACCGGCATCCGCGACGCCGTGCCGCCGCAGCGGTTGGCGGGCACGCCGCTGGTCGTGGCCAGCAGCCAGTCCTACCTGGAACGCGCGCGCGTCGACGCGGCGCTGACCGCCAGGATCGCGGCCGTCCCCGGTGTGGCGAAGGCCGTGCCGGACGTGACGTTCCCGCTGTCGCCCCTGCGCGACGGGGCCCCGGTCGCGGGCGGCGAGGTCAGCGGTCACGCGTGGGCGTCGGCGGAACTGACGCCCTACTCCCTCAAGGAGGGCACGGCGCCCACCGGTGACGGCACGGTCGTGCTGGACGAGGGCGTGGCCGCGGCGACCGGCCAGGGCGTCGGCGGCACGCTCGACGTGGCCGTGGGCGGCAAGAAGCAGGCGTTCCGCGTGACCGGTGTCGCGTCGGCCGCGTCGGACAACCGGGCGGCGTTCTTCACCGACGCCGACGCGACCCGGCTGCACGGCAAGTCCGGCAAGGTCGACGCCATCGCGGTCCTGCCGTCCGACGGCACGTCCGTCGCCGACCTCCAGGAGCGGCTCACGGCCGTGATCGGCGACAGCGAGCTGGCCGTGCTGGCGGGCGACGACCGGGGGCGCGCCGAGGCCGACGGGGCGGTCGGCGGCGGTGACGACCTGATCGCGCTGTCGGCGGTGTTCGGCGGTCTCGCGGTGATGGTCGCGATGTTCGTCGTGGCGGGCACCCTGGGGCTGTCCGTCCAACAGCGACACCGGGAGATGGCTCTGCTGCGGGCTATCGGCAGCACGCCGGGCCAGCTGCGGAGGATGATCCTGGGCGAGACGATCGTGGTCGCGGTGCTCGCGACGGCGCTGGCCTACCCGCTCAACCTGGTGCTCGGCGAGTGGCTGCTGGAGCAGCTGGCCACCGCGGGGGTCACGTCCGAGGCCATCGCGTTCCGCCAGGGCTTCATCCCGGTCGCGGCCGGTGTCGGCATCTCCCTGCTCAGCGCCACGATCGCCGCGTTCGTCGCGGGCCGGGGCGCGGCGCTGACCCGCCCGACCGAGGCGCTGGCCGAGGCCAGCCTCCAGGTCAAGTGGTTCAGCTGGGTGCGGCTCACGTTCGCGCTGATCTGCCTCGCGGGCGGCACGGCGCTGTCGATCGTGACCGCGCTGGTGATGTCCGGCCCGGTGGCCGCCAGCACCGCCGGTCCGACGGCGATGCTCTGGGCGTCCGGCCTCGCGCTGCTCTCCCCCGGCATCACCAGGGTGATCATCGCGGTGCTGCGCTGGCCGGTGCGCGCGGTGACCGGCCTGTCGGGCTACCTGGCCGTGATGAACTCCGACGCGCGCCGCGTCCGGGTCGCGGGCGCGATCACGCCGGTCATGCTCGCGACCGGTCTGGCGACCGCGCTCATCTACCTCCAGACCACGTCGGCGGGCGGCGGCTCCGGTTTCGCCGACGACCTCACCGCCGACGCGGCGGTCACGTCGCAGACCGGCGGCGTCCCGCTCGACCTCGTGTCGAGGATCGAGGGCCGCGAGGGGGTCGGCGCCGTGTCCGCCCTCGTGGACAGCACGGCCGTCTTCCGGTCCGGTGAGGACGACGACGACTCGGCCACCGCGCTGGGCGTGAACGGCGAGGGCGTCCAGGGCACCCTCGGCATCAGCCCCACGTCCGGCTCGTTCGCCGACCTCACCGGCTCGACGGTGGCGCTCACCACCGACCGCGCGGGCGCTCTCGGGTACGCGCTCGGTGACAACGTCCAGCTCAGGATGGGTGACGGCGCGAACGTCGACGCGAGGCTGGTCGCCCTCTACGCGGGGTCGGGCGAGGAGACGCTGCTGCTGCCCGCCGACCTGGTCGCGAAGCACACCACGACCGGTCTGGCCTCGCAGATCCTGGTGGGCGCCTCCGAGGGCACGTCGGAGGCCGCCCTGCTCACCGCGTTGCGGGGGCTGACCTCGTCCGACCAGGACCTGCGGGTCGGCGACCGGGCCTCGCTGGTCAGCTCCGGTGGCGGCGGCGGGGGCGAGCAGACCGGCGCGTGGGTAAACTACCTGCTGGTCGGCATGATCCTGGCCTACACGGTGATCTCGCTGGTCAACACGCTGGTGATCGCGACCGGTGAGCGGCGGCGCGAGTTCGCGCTGCAACGGCTCATCGGCGCCACGCACGGGCAGATCCTGCGGATGGTCGGTGTGGAGGCGGTGCTGATCTCGCTCGGCGGCATCCTCCTCGGCGCTCTGGTGTCGGCGATGACGCTGGTCCCGTTCGCCTACGCGGTGTACGACTCGCCGTGGCCGAGCGGCCCCCTGTGGATCTACCTCGCGGTGATCGGCGGCGCGTCCGGGCTGACGCTGCTGTCGACCGTGCTGTCCACGACGTACGTGCTGCGGACCCCGCCCGTGGAGGCCGCCGCGACCATCGGCTGACACCCACCCCGGCGGAGCCCGCTCCGGTTCCGCCGGGGGCGTACGCCCCGATGGTGCGGTCGCGGCCCCGACGACGATCACCCGGGGCAGACTGGCGGCATGACCGAGGAACTCGCCGTGCCCGCCGATGACCCCTACCTCTGGCTGGAGGACGTGACAGGGGAGGACGCGCTCGCGTGGGTGCGCGCCCAGAACGAGCGCACGCTGGGCGCGCTGAGCGGGTCCGAGGAGTTCGAGGCCCTGCGGGCGGGCGTCCTGGCCGCGCTGGACTCCGACGAGCGGATCCCGTACGTCCGGCGGCGCGGGGAGTTCCTCTACAACTACTGGCAGGACGCGGAGCACCCGCGCGGCCTGTGGCGGCGCACGACGCTCGACTCCTACCGCGACGAGCGGCCGGACTGGCAGGTGCTGCTGGACCTGGACGCGGTCGCCGCCGCCGAGGGCGAGAACTGGGTGTGGAAGGGCGCGGCCGTGCTGCGCCCCGAGTACCGGCTGGCGCTGGTGCAGCTCTCGCGCGGCGGCGCGGACGCCGTGGTGGTGCGCGAGTTCGACCTGGAGGCGGGCGACTTCGTGAGCGGCGGGTTCAGCCTGCCGGAGGCCAAGTCGTCGGTGGGCTGGCTGGACGCCGACCGCGTGTTCGTCGGCACGGACTTCGGGCCGGGCACGCTGACCAGCTCCGGCTACCCGAGGGTGGTCAAGGAGTGGCGGCGCGGCACGCCCCTCGACACGGCGACCGTCGTCTACGCGGGCAAGACCGACGACGTGTGGAACCGGGCGCACCACGACTCGACCGAGGGGTTCGAGCGGACGTTCGTGCGGCGCGCCATGACGTTCTACACCGCCGAGAAGTTCCTGCGCGCCGACGACGGCGGCCTGGTCCGGATCGAGGTGCCGGACGACGCCGAGACCGACGTGCACCGCGAGTGGCTGCTCATCGGCCTGCGCACGCCGTGGACGGTCGGCGCGACGACCCACCCGGCGGGCGCGCTGCTGGCGACCCCGTTCGACGACTTCCTCGCGGGCGGGCGGGAGCTGACGACCCTGTTCACGCCGGACGCGCACACGTCGCTGACCGGCCACGTGTGGACCCGCAACCACCTGGTGCTCAGCATCCTGCGCGACGTGCAGACCCGCATGGAGGTGCTCACGCCCGGACCGGACGGCTGGTCGCGGGAGCCGCTGGCGGGCGTGCGCGAGTTCGAGACCGCCGACGTCGTGGGCACCGACCCGCACCAGAGCGACGAGTACCTGATCTCCTCCAGCGGGTACACGGTGCCGTCCGAGCTGCGCCTGGGCCACGTCGGGGGCGAGGTCGAGGTGCTCAAGCGGGCGCCCGCGTTCTTCGACGCCGAGGGCATGACCGTGGCGCAGCACTTCGCCACGTCCGACGACGGCACCAGGGTGCCGTACTTCGTCGTCACGCCGCCCGGCGGGCCCGGCGGTCCGACGCTGCTGAACGCCTACGGCGGGTTCGAGGTGTCGCTGCGGCCCGGCTACAACTCCGCCGCGGGCCTGGGCTGGCTGTCGCGCGGCGGCACGTACGTGGTCGCGAACCTGCGCGGCGGCGGCGAGTACGGGCCGGAGTGGCACCAGTCCGCGCTGCGGGAGAACCGGTCCCGCGCCTACGAGGACTGCGCCGCCGTGGCCAGGGACCTGGTCGCGCGCGGCATCACCACGCCCGAGCGGCTCGGCATCCGCGGCGGCAGCAACGGCGGCCTGCTCGTGGGCGTGATGCTCACCCGCTACCCGGAGCTGTTCGGCGCGATCGTGTGCCAGGTGCCGCTGCTGGACATGAAGCGCTACCACCTGCTGCTCGCGGGCGCGTCGTGGATGGCCGAGTACGGCGACCCCGACGAGCCCGCCGACTGGGAGTTCATCAAGGAGTACTCGCCCTACCAGAACGCACGGGCGGGCAGGCCGTACCCGCCGACGCTGTTCATGACGTCCACCCGCGACGACCGCGTCCACCCCGGACACGCGCGCAAGATGGTCGCCAAGCTGCACGACCTGGGCTACGACGTGCCCTACCACGAGAACATCGAGGGCGGCCACGGCGCGGCGGCCGACAACGAGCAGTCGGCGTTCATGTGGGCGCTCACCTACACGTTCCTCTGGGACACGCTGGCGGAGTGAGCCCGCTCACCTGGCCGGGCCCGTCCGGGGACGCCGGCGGCGTCCCCGGACAAGAACCAGCGTGAACCGGATCGAGGAACGCAGAGCACAACGAGCGCGAGGCGCACCGGACGTGGACGAGACGCGTCCAGACCTGGCGAACGCGGAACCCGCGGCCGCGTTCGCCAGGCTGTTCGACACGCACGCCCGAGCGCTGCACGGGTACCTGGCGGGCCGCGTCGGCGTCGACATCGCGGACGACCTGGTCGCCGAGACCTTCCTGGTGGCCCTCCGCAGACGCGCCACCTACGACCCCGCGCAGGCCCCCGTCCGCGGCTGGCTGTACGGGATCGCCACCAACCTGGCGCGCAACCACGTCCGCACGGAGATCCGCGGCTACCGGGCCTCCGCACGCGTCTACGCGCTGCGGGAGGCGGGCACCGAGCACGACGCGCAGATCGTCGACCGCCTGGACGCCCAGCGGCACACCCGGCTCCTGGCCGACGGCCTGGCGGCGCTGAACGAGCAGGAGCGCGACGTGCTGCTGCTGACGTCGTGGGCCGGGCTCGAACCGGTCGAGGTCGCCGCCGCCCTCGGCGTGCCCGCCAGCACCGTCCGATCACGCCTGCACCGCGTGCGCCAGAAGCTCAAGGCGCACCTCCGCCCCACCGACGAGGAGAACCGCGATGACTGAGCGCGGCGACCACGAACTCGACGAGGCGCTCGCCTCGCTGCACCTGGAGGCCCGCGTGTCCGACCGCTCGCTCGACGACGCCCGCGCGAAGCTCATGGCCGAAGCGTCCTCGGCGAGCGCACCCGCCTCCTTTCCGTCGAAGTCGCCCTTCCGCAGGCGCGGGCTGGTCGTCGGCGTCGCCGCCGCGGCGGCCGCGCTCGTGGGGGGCGCCGTCGCCTTCGGCGGGAGCGGCGGGGCGCCGGAGCGGCAGCCCGCGGCGCAGTCGGCCCAGCCGACCACCTCGCAGCAGCCCACCAAGCGCGACGTGTCGCTGCTCTCGGCCTCCCAGGTGCTGAACGACACCGCGGACAAGATCACCGCGACGGACCCGGAGCTGAGGCCGGGCCAGTACCGGTACATCGAGGTCAGGGGTTCCTACCTGCGCGGATTCCAGGTCGGGACCTCGCAGGAGGTCGTGAGCGCTCCGACCGGCTACACGTACCTCGCCGACGTCACCTACCAGACCTGGATCCCGGGGGACGTGACGCGGGAGTGGTTGGAGAGGCGCGTCGCCGGTGACGCGAAGCTGATCGGCAGCTCCACGCCCGCGTCCGAGGTGCCCGCGTACCAGCCGGTGGACACCGACACGGGCGAGCGGCGCGGCGCGTGCGGCGACTTCTTCCCCAAGGCCCAGCCGAAGAAGGTCTGCGGCGACAAGACCGACATGGCGCAGCCCGCGTTCTACGAGGACCTCCCCCGCGACCCCGACCAGCTGCTGGCGTGGCTCAGGGACTACACCTCCCAGCGCGGCTCGGCCCCGACCACGATGTTCCACTTCGGCATCCAGTTCCTGACCTCCGGGATCATGCCCGCCGACCTGCGCGGACCGTTCCTGCGCGCGATGGCGAAGATCGACGGCGTGAAGGTCGTCGAGGAGGCGAGCACCCCGGACGGGCGCACGGGCATCGCCCTCGGCCTGGACAGCGACTCCGAGCGCCGCGACCTGATCGTGGACCCGGAGAAGGGCGAGGTGATCGGCGAGCAGACCGTCGCGAAGGAGCAGGCGGACTACCCCTGGATCAAGCCCGGCACCGTGACCGGCAGCGTGTCCGTGACGACGAAGGTCGCCGACGCGATCGGCGTGGTCCCCGCGTCCTAGTGACCTCGGGGAATAGACGCCGGTCTGCCTGGTGTTCACCTCAATGTTCATGCAAACGCATCGACTTTGGAAGAGGCACCATGCAGATCGGCGTCTTCACGGTCGGGGACGTCACCCCGGACCCCACCACCGGCACCACGGTCACCGAGCACGAGCGGATCAAGGCGATGGTCACCATCGCCGAGCACGCCGAGCAGGTCGGCCTGGACGTCTTCGCCACCGGTGAGCACCACAACAAGCCGTTCGTGCCGTCGTCGCCGACGACGCTGCTCGGCCACGTCGCGGCCCGCACGGAGCGGTTGATCCTCTCCACGTCGACGACGCTGATCACCACGAACGACCCGGTGAAGATCGCCGAGGACTACGCGATGCTCCAGCACCTCGCCGACGGCCGCATCGACCTGATGCTGGGCCGCGGCAACACCGCGCCGGTGTACCCGTGGTTCGGGAAGTCCATCCAGGACGGCATGGCCCTCACCGTCGAGAACTACCAGCTCCTGCGCACCCTGTGGGACAACGAGGTCGTGGACTGGGAGGGCAAGTTCCGCACCCCGCTGCACGGCTTCACCTCCACGCCGCGCCCGCTGGACGACCTGCCGCCGTTCGTGTGGCACGGCTCGATCCGCAGCCCGGAGATCGCCGAGATCGCCGCCTACTTCGCCGACGGGTTCTTCGCCAACAACATCTTCTGGCCGAAGGAGCACTACATCCGGCTGATCAACCTCTACCGCGAGCGCTTCGAGCACTACGGCCACGGCCGCGCCGACCAGGCGGTCGTCGGCCTCGGCGGCCAGGTGTTCATGCGCCGCAACTCCCAGGACGCCGTCCGCGAGTTCCGCCCGTACTTCGACAACGCGCCCGTCTACGGCCACGGACCGTCCCTCGAGGACTTCACCGCGCAGACGCCGCTGACGGTCGGCAGCCCGCAGGAGGTCGTCGAGAAGACGTTGACGTTCCAGGAGTTCTTCGGCGACTACCAGCGCCAGCTCTTCCTGCTCGACCACGCCGGCCTGCCGCTCAAGGTCGTGCTGGAGCAGCTGGACATGCTCGGCGAGATCGCGCCGGTGCTGCGCCGGGAGTTCGACGCCCGCAGGCCCGCCGACGTGCCGTCCGACCCGCCCACCCACGCGTCGAGGAAGCTGGCCCGTGACGCCGCCCCCGTCGGCTGAGCCCAGCCGCACCGAACTCGCCGCGGAGTCGTGGGAGGCGCTCTTCCGAGCGCAGTCCGCGCTCCTGCGGCGGTTCGCGGCCGACGACGTGTGGGACCCGATCAGCCTGCGGGAGTACGACGTGCTCTTCACGCTGAGCCGCAGGCCGGACCGGCGGGCCCGGCTGCGCGACCTGAACCGGGAGGTCCTCCTGAGCCAGCCTTCGCTCAGCCGCATGGTCGAGCGCCTGGAGGCGGCGGGCCTGGTCGCGCGCGAACCGGACCGCGCCGACGGGCGCGGCACGGTGGTCGTGCTGACCGAGGCGGGCGCGGCCGTGCGGCGCACCGTCGGCAGGCGGCACACCGCCGGCATCCGCCGCTACGTCGGCACGGCTCTGGACGACGAGGAGCTGCGCACCCTGCGGCGGCTGTGCGACAAGCTCAGGTTGGCCCAGGAGTCCATTCCGGACTAGCGGCCCAGAAGGCGGGGGCGTGCTCGCGCACCCACGACGCGAACGTGCGCGCGGGCACGCCCGTCACCTCCTCCACCGTGGGCAGCACCCGGTAGCCCGCCTCGGGCGGGTCGGTGCGCATGCGCAGGAAGAACTCGACCTCCTCCTCCGCGAAACCGCTCCCCCGCCACCCGGCCACCACCTCGTCCCTGCTCAACTCGACCAGTTCCACCTCACGGCCGAGCACGTCGGCGATGATCCGCACCCGCTCGCGCGGCGTCAGCGCCTCCGGCCCGGTGATCCAGTGGTCGAGCCCGTGGTCCGCGCCGGTCAGCCCCACGACGGCGACGGCCGCGATGTCCGCCTCGTGCACCAGCGCGCTCGGCACGTCCGGAAAGCCCTCCCGCACCACGCCCCCGGCCTTGATGGACTCCGCCCACTCCAGGGTGTTGGCCATGAACTCGACCGGCGCCAGGAACACCCGCTCCAGTCCGCTCGCCTCGATCGCCACCTCCAGCGGGCTCGGCTCCAGGTCGCCCTTCAGCACCGTCACCCGCCGCACCCCGGCCTCCTCCGCCAGCGCCACGATCTCCTCCGCCGTGGTCAACGGTCCGAACGCGGCGCTGTCGAAGGTGATCAGGTGCGCGGCGGTGACCCCGTCGAAGACCCCGTCGAGGCTGTCCACGTCCGCGAGGTCGCCCCGGACGACGTCGACGCCCGCGGGAAGCGCCGCCCGCGAAGGCTCCCTGGTCAGCGCCCGGACCCGGTGACCGGCGGCCGACAGCCGCCCGACCACGTGCCCTCCGACCGTCCCCGTCGCACCGGTCACCAGGATCGTCTTGTGATCAGTCATGGCGGTGAGGCTAGGAGCGGTGCAGGACGACCACCGCCCTCGATCAGCAGTAGGTCGTCTCCGCGGCGGTCACGAGCGCGTCGACCTGCTCCTCGGTCGTCAACCCGCCCCGCAGCGCGAGGTCGTCGACGACCTTCACCCTCGGCGTCCCCGCGGCCAGTGCGGCGCACACGCCCCGCGCGGTCTCGACCTCGGCAGCCCCGCTCGTGCTGGTGGGCACGCCCGCCGCCGTCAGCGCCTGGAGGAACAGCGCCGCCCTGTCCTGGAGCGGGGGCGGCTGGGGCGGGGGCGTCGCGGCGGGCGGGGAGCCGGTCGTGCCCGTCGCGGCGGCCGACGGCGGTGCCGCGGGGGTGCCGGACGCGGCGGGCTCCGAGGGCGCCGCACCGGCGGAGGACGTGGCGGAACCGGAGGTGGTGGTGGTGGACGCGGGGGCCGTGGTCGACGAGGAGTCGCCGCACCCGGCGGCGACCGCGACGACGACAGCGGCCAGGACGACGACGCGGCACCTCAAGGTGGACCTCCCCAGACCGTTGCCCGACACCCGCCCAGCACGCCCGACCGTAGCGGCCCGGCCGCCGACGCCGGACACGCGGTCCGGGCCGTGCGCCCGGACCGCGGGGCGGCCTCAGTTCAGCCGTCGGGTGCCCTCGGGGAGCCCGCCGCCCGCGACCACGTCGACCGCGAGGTCCTGCAACGCCGTCAGCGCCACCTGCTGGCTGAACGGCCCGTAGGAGACCCGCGCCACGCCCAGCTCCTCCAGCCGGGCCAGCGGCAGGCTCCCCGGAGCGCCGATCACCGACAGCCGCTGCGGCCCGAACGCCTCCACCAGCGTCGACACCGCGGCCTCGTCCAGCGGGCCGGGCACGAACACCACCGGCGCCCCGGCGTCGAGGAAGGCCTTGCCGCGCTCCACCGCGTCGGCCAGCACGTCGGCGGGGTCCCGGTCCCGGCCCAGCACGAACGCGTCCGTGCGGGCGTTGAGCACGAAGTCGACGCCCTCGGCCTCACCGGCCTTGAGCACCGCCTCGACGGCCGCCACGGCCTCGCCCAGCGGCTTCATCTGGTCCTCGATGTTGGCCCCGACGACGCCCACCCCGATGGCGCGCCGCACGGTCTCGCCCGGATTGCCGTACCCGGCCTCCAGGTCGGCCGTGACGGGCAGCGACACGGCCGCGGCGATCCGCCCCACGGCCTCGATCATCAGCGAGACGGGGATCTTCTCCCCGTCCGGGTAGCCGTACGAGGCCGCGATCGAGTGGCTGGCGGTGGCCAGCGCGGTGGTCCCCGGCACGTCGGCCACCACGGTCGCCGAGATGACGTCCCACACGTTCACCACCTTCAGCAGGGAGGGCGCGCGGTGCAGGTCCAACAACGTCGTGGCCTTGGAGGCGAGTGAGCTCATACCCCCGACCCTATTCGCCGCCCTCGTGCGCGCGCGGCGACCCTCGCGGAGGAGAATCCCGGTCCATGTCCTTCGCAGATGACGTGTCCGCGGCCGCCGCCAGGCTGCAGGGCGTCGCCCTGACCACCCCGCTCCAGCGCAACGACCGCCTCTCCACCGCGACCGGCGCCGACGTGTGGCTCAAGCGCGAGGACCTCCAGGTGGGCCGCTCCTACAAGCTCCGGGGCGCCTACAACCTCCTGGCCCAGCTCGACGACGCGGAACGCGAGGCCGGTGCCGTCTGCGCGAGCGCGGGCAACCACGGCCAGGGCGTCGCCTACGCGTGCGGCAGGCTCGGCGTGCGCGGCCGCGTCTACGTCCCCAGCACCACCCCCAGGCAGAAGCGCCAGCGCATCGCCTCCCTCGGCGGCGACGTGGTCGACCTGGTCGTGGAGGGCGACACCTACGACGACGCGGCGACCGCGGCGGCCGAGCACGCCGCGAGGACCGGCGCCACCGTCGTCCCGGCGTTCGACGACGTCCGCACCATCACCGGCCAGGGCACGGTGGGCCTGGAGGTCCTGGGCCAGCTCGGCCGCGCCCCGGACGTGGTCGTCGTCCCGGTCGGCGGCGGCGGTCTCCTGGCGGGTCTGGGCACGTGGCTGGCCGAACGCCACCCGGAGACCCGCCTGGTCGGCGTGGAGCCCGCGGGCGCGGCCAGCATGATCGCCGCGCTGGCCGCGGGTGGTCCGGTCACGCTCCCCGAGGTCGACACGTTCGTGGACGGCGCCGCCGTGCGCCGGGTGGGCGACGCGAGCTTCCCGCTGGTCCGCGACTCGGGCGCGTCGCTGGTCACGGTCTCCGAGGGCCAGATCTGCACCGAGATGCTCGACCTCTACCAGGTCGACGGCATCATCGCCGAGCCCGCGGGCGCGATGGCGTCGGCCGCGCTGGCGGAGTCGGTCTCCGTGGAGCCGGGCGAGACCGTCGTCTGCCTGCTCTCCGGCGGCAACAACGACGTCAGCCGCTACGCCGAGGTCGTCGAGCGCTCGCTGGTGCACCGCGGCCTCAAGCACTACTTCCTCGTCGAGTTCCCCCAGGAGCCGGGCGCGCTGCGCCGCTTCCTGGACGAGGTGCTCGGCCCGGACGACGACATCGTCCTGTTCGAGTACGTCAAGCGCGACAACCGCGAGACCGGCGCGGCCCTGTGCGGCGTGGAGATCGGCAGCCGCGAGGACTACGACCCGCTGTGGGCGAGGATGAAGGCCAGCCCGCTGAGGATCCAGCACGTGGCGCCCGGCACGACGGCGTACCGGTTCCTCATCTAGACACCGTCCACAGCTCGTAGGTGACCGACACGCGCGGGCCGCTCTCCAGCGGACCGGACACCAGCGTGGCGTGCACCGTGGCCAGCGCGCCCCGGTCGGTGACGACGCACAGGGTCGGGTGCTCCCCGAGTTCCCCCACGGCCAGCTCCTGCCGCGTGGGCTGGTCGAGGCAGTCCGCGGGCTGGTCGCCGCGGGGGAAGCTCATCTCGCCGTCGGCGAGCGCGTGCAGCGCGCAGCAGTCCAGGAGCACGTCGGCGCCCTCGCTCGGGAACGCTCCCCGATCGCGGTCGAGGTCGTACCCGGTCGACGCGCCGAGTTCCGCTCCCCCGGTCCGCACGGGACCCTCGACGCGGTATTCCACCGCGGGTCTCGCCGTGGTGGTGAGGGGAATCCCCTTCGCCGTCGTTGTGGTGTCCGGTTCGGTCCTTTCCGACGCCTTTCCCGAGGTGGGCGGAATTCCGGTGGTGCTGGAATCGTGCGCGGGTGGGGTGAATTTCTCGGAACCGTCGAGCACGATCGCGACCACCACGGCGCTGACTCCCAGCAGGAGTGCGACCAGGGCCACCACCAGCGCCTTCCGCCACGGGGGAGGCTGCGGGGCGATGTTCACCGAACCGATCCAACCGCCCTGGACCGAGGTTCCGCGCACCGAACCCGACATCGTGTTCTTGCTGCGCCCGCCGGAATGCGGGCGGGTCGAGGAATCGTCCTGGTACAGCGTCGCCTCCGGTGGACCGCGGATTCCCCGACCGCGGGAACCATTGTTCCACCACGACGTGCCGCGAGAAAGGGCGACGCGCGCTCACCTGACCTGTTCGGCGGTCTCCGCCTCGGCGATGCGCGCGTGCAGCCGTTCCCGGACCTCGTCCGGCGTGTAGGCCTGCCGCTTGCGCTCGGCACGGGCCACCACCGCCCCGGTCGCGGCCACTCCGACCACACCCGCGAGCCCCAGCACCTTCCACAGCTTCATCTGCCTAGGCTAGCGCCCATGGCCGAAACGCGGATCACCCTGGACGAAGCCGTCAACCTCACCCGCACCGGTGACGTGTGGCTGTTCCGGGGCGACTCGGCGGCCGACCGCGCGATCCGGATGACGACGAACAGCCCGGTCAACCACGTCGGCATGGCCGTGGTGATCGACGACCTGCCGCCGCTGATGTGGCACGCCGAGCTGGGCAAGTCGCTGACGGACGTGTGGACCGGCACGCACCAGCGCGGGGTCCAGCTTCACGACCTGCGCAGCGCGGTGCTGGTGTGGGCGAACAGGTACGGGCAGCGGGCGTGGCTGCGGCAGCTCGACCACGCGCACACCCGCGAGACCGACGACGCCGTGCTGAGGACGATCGCGCGGCTGGACGGGACGCCGTTCCCGTCCACGGCGAAGCTGGCGACGCGGTGGCTGCGGGGGCGGCTGCCGAAGCTGCGCCGGGGCGAGCCGGACGCGGCCCTGGAGACGGCGTACTGCGCGGAGGTCGTGGCGGTCACCTACGAGGCGATGGGTCTGCTGCCGACCGGTCGGCGGGTCAACTGGTACGACCCCGGCAGGTTCTGGAGCGGCGACGGGCTGGAGCTGGAACTGGGCGCGGAGCTGAGCGCGGAGATCGCGGTCGACATCCCGGCGTGAACGCGCTCGGCACGCCGTAGGACAATCGGACCCATGCAGGTTCAGACCGAGGCCGACTGGGTCTCCCGTTTCGCAGACGACGTCATCGCCGAAGCCGAACGCCGGGCGCCCGGCAAACCCATCGTCTGCGCGTCCGGCCTGAGCCCGTCCGGCCCGATCCACCTCGGCAACCTCCGCGAGGTCATGACGCCGCACCTGGTGGCCGACGAGATCCGCCGCCGCGGCCACGACGTCGTGCACCTGCTGTCGTGGGACGACTTCGACCGGTTCCGCAAGGTGCCCGTCGGCATCGACCCGTCGTGGGCCGAGCACATCGGCAAGCCGCTGACGTCCGTTCCCGCGCCCGAGGGCAGCGAGCACCCGAACTGGGCCGAGCACTTCAAGGCGCCGATGATCGAGGCGCTCGCCGAGCTGGGGATCGAGTACCGCGGCGTCAGCCAGACGCGGATGTACACCTCGGGTGCCTACCGCGACCAGGTGCTGCTGGCCGTGCGCGAGCGGGCGGCGATCGACGCCGTGCTCGACCGGTACCGCACCAAGGACAAGCCCGTCACGGAGCAGGACGACGAGGAGCAGTACTTCCCGTACAAGCCGTACTGCTCGGTGTGCGACCGCGACCTGACGACGGTCACGTCCTACGACGACGAGACGACCGAGCTGTCGTACACCTGCGTGTGCGGCCACGCCGAGACGGTGCTGCTCAGCGAGCACACGCACGGCAAGCTCGTGTGGAAGGTCGACTGGCCCATGCGCTGGGCCTACGAGGGTGTCGTGTTCGAACCGTCCGGTGTGGACCACACGTCCCCCGGCTCGTCGTTCGTCGTGGGCGGGCAGATCGTGCGCGAGGTGTTCGGCGGCAAGCAGCCGATCGGCCCGATGTACGCGTTCGTCGGCATCTCCGGCATGGCGAAGATGAGCAGCTCCAAGGGCGGCGTGCCCACGCCGGGCGACGCGCTGCGCATCATGGAGGCGCCGCTGGTGCGCTGGCTGTACGCGCGCCGCAAGCCCAACCAGTCGTTCAAGATCGCGTTCGACCAGGAGGTGCAGCGCACCTACGACGAGTGGGACGCGCTGGAGCGCAAGCTCGCCGACGGCACCGCGGTCGCCGTGGACGCGCTCGCCCACGACCGCGCGGTCCGCACGGCCGCGGGCCCGCTGCCCAGCACGCCGATCCCGATCGCCTACCGCACGCTGGCGTCCATCGTGGACATCACGACCGGCGACCCCGAGCAGACGCTGCGCATCATCCGCGACCTGGACCCCTCACGCCCGGTCGAGACGCTCGACGAGGTCCGCCCCAGGCTGGACCGCGCCGCGCACTGGATCACCAACCAGGTCCCGCTGGAGCAGCGCACCCGCGTCCGCGAGCACGCCGACGTCGAGCTGATCGCGTCGCTGGACGAGCAGCAGCGCGAATCACTGCGCCTGCTGGTCGCGGGGCTCGACACGCACTGGTCGCTGGACGGCCTGACCGACCTCGTCTACGGCGTGCCGAAGGACCAGGCGGGCCTGCCGAGGGACGTCAAGCCGACGCCGGAGCTGAAGGTCGCGCAGCGCGCGTTCTTCGCGCTGCTGTACCGCCTGCTGGTGGGCGTCGAAACCGGTCCCCGCCTGCCCACGCTGCTGCTGGCGGTGGGCGCGGACCGCGTGCGCAAGCTGCTGTCGGACTGAGCTGACCGGTGGGGGCCTCCGCGAGGAGGCCCCCACCTCCGTCCCTACGAGCCCAGCACGCCGTCCAGCACCGTCTGCGCCTCCTGCTGCAACAGCGCCAGGTGCTCCGGCCCCTTGAACGACTCCGCGTACAGCTTGTACACGTCCTCCGTCCCCGACGGCCGCGCCGCGAACCAGCCCGACTCCATCACGACCTTCAACCCGCCCACGGCCGCCCCGTTGCCGGGCGCGTTGGTCAGCCGGTCGAGGATCTTCTCCCCCGCGATCTCCTCCACGGCCACCTGCGACGGCGACAACGCCCCCAGCGCCGCCTTCTGCTCACGCGTGGCGGGCGCGTCGATCCGCGCGTACACCGGGTCGCCCAGCGACGCCGTCAGCTCCCGGTACCGCTCCGACGGAGTCTTGCCGGTCACCGCGATGACCTCCGACGCGAGCAGCGCGAGGATCAGGCCGTCCTTGTCGGTCGTCCACACCCGCCCGTCCCGCCGCAGGAACGACGCCCCGGCGCTCTCCTCGCCGCCGAACGCGATGGAACCGTCCAGCAGGCCCGGCACGAACCACTTGAACCCGACGGGCACCTCGACCAGCCGTCGACCCAGCGACGAGGCGACCCGGTCGATGATCGACGAGCTCACCACGGTCTTGCCGATGGCCGCGGAAGGAGCCCAGTCGGAGCGGTGCGAGTACAGGTGGTCGATGGCCACGGCGAGGAAGTGGTTCGGGTTCATCAGGCCGCCGTCGGGGGTCACGATGCCATGCCGGTCGGAGTCCGCGTCGTTGCCGGTGGCCACGTCGAACTCGGCGCGCCGCTCGATGAGCGACGCCATCGCGTACGGCGAGGAGCAGTCCATCCGGATGCGCCCGTCCCAGTCGAGCGTCATGAACCCGAACGCGGGGTCCACGACGGGGTTGACCACGGTGAGGTCGATGCCGTGCCGGTCGGCGATCTCCGACCAGTACGCGACGCTCGCGCCGCCCAGCGGGTCGGCGCCGATGCGCACGCCCGCCGAGCGGATGGCGTCCAGGTCGACCACGGACGGCAGCTCGGACGCGTAGAGGTCGAGGAAGTCGAACGGCTTGGCCGACTGGCGGGCCCGCGAGAGCGGGATGCGCTTGACGCCGACCAGGCCCGCTTCCAGCAGTTCGTTGGCGCGGTCCTGGATGCCCCTGGTGATGGTCGAGTCGGCGGGGCCGCCGTCCGGCGGGTTGTACTTGAAGCCGCCGTCCTCGGGCGGGTTGTGCGACGGGGTGACGACGACGCCGTCGGCGAGGCCGTCGACGCGACCGGCGTTGTGGACCAGGATCGCCAGCGACACGGCGGGCGTGGGCGTGTAGCCCTCGCGGCTGTCGACGAGCACCTGCACGTCGTTGGCCGCGAACACCTCCAGCGCCGTGACGAACGCGGGCTCGGACAGCGCGTGCGTGTCGCGGCCGAGGTACAGCGGGCCGGTGACGCCCGCCCGTGCCCGGTGCTCGCACACCGCCTGCGAGGCGGCGGCGATGTGGTCGTCGGTGAAGCCGGTCCTCAACGCCGACCCCCGGTGCCCGGAGGTGCCGAACGCGACCCGCTGCTCGGCGACCGACGGGTCCGGGTGCTCCGCGTAGTACGACGTGACCAGGTGGGCTACGTCGACCAGGTCGGCTCGCGTCGCGGGCTGACCGGCGCGCGGGTGGACTGCCACGGGTGTTCTCCTCGCTCTGGGCTGCGGGGTAGAGCAGACCCCTCCGCGCGCACCGAGGTCAAGGGGACACGTCGGGCTCTGCCTCGACGATCTCCGCGTCCAGGATGTCCACGATAGGGATCGTGTCGTCGCGCACCGCCGTCACGGTCGGCAGGGGCACGTCGTCGACGATGCCGTACTTCTCCTGGAGGTGCCGTTTGCGGTAGGCGTGCTCGGCGTCGTCCACGACCCGCGACAGCGTCTTCGCGTTCATGCCCGCCCCGATCAGCACGCCCACGACCGGCACGGCCTGGCCGAGCTTGCGCTGGGTGAGGCGGATGCCGAGCTGCGCGTAGACCTGCTCGACGACCTTGGTGACGACGTTCTGCCGCAGCTGGTCCCACGTGTGCTTGCGGGCGAGGCCCTGCACGAGCTTGTTCAGCTCCAGGTAGGCCGCGGCCTTGGTGACGTCCGACGACGTGCCCAGGTTCAGCACGCCGAGGGCGAACATCTGCTCCTCCGGCCGGGTCAGGTCGTAGCCGTAGTAGGCGGCGACGTGGGCGACCGCGCGCTGGCTCGCGACCAGCACGGCGGCGGCGTCGGCGGCCATCGCGCCGACCACGACGCCCGCGCCCGGTGCGCCGCCGCTGGCGAGCCCGAGCAGCTCGCCGCCGGAGACCGCGAGGCCCGCGGCGGCGCCCTGCACCGTGGAGGCGCTGATGTAGGCGATGTCGAGCCGGGGCTTGACGTCGTCGAGCACCTTGAGCGGCAGCTTGCGGATGTCCTCGATGCTCTCCACGGCGTGGCCGCGCTTCTGGAACGACTTGACCACCGCGCTCGACCGGACGCTGGCCCGCGCGGCGCGCGACCCGAGGTCGGTGAAGCCGCCGAGCGCCTTCATCAGCAGGTCCTGGAACTTCTCCGAGCCGGGGATCGAGTCGATGCGGCGCTTGGCGACCTCACCGGTCCTCTGGAGGCGGTTCCGCACGACAGCGGGCAGCAGGGAGCGCTCGGTGGTCTGCTCGCCCTCGATGAGCGAGGCCCACGCCCTGCTGTCGTACTCGGACATCCCGCTGCTGACCGACATCCCACCAACCTACCTACTCGTCCGTGATCGCGTTCGGTTCTCCGCCCCGGCGGGGTCGCCGCCAGGTAGGTACCCGTTCGCGCCCGCGGGAACCCCGGTGTCGATCAGCAGTGGCCCCGGTCGGGTTCCAGCCTGCCGACCGGCGGGGTCGAGCGCCTCGGGGAGGAACCCGGTCCGGGGTCGGGGCTCGACCCCGAACCGGCCTCGGGGTCGAGCCCC
>NZ_DBNGPQ010000111.1:0-76842 GCF_057122925.1 Umezawaea sp.
CGAACAATCACTGACATTACTGTCAGTTGTCCAGTTTGATCTCAAAGGAAACCCATTGACTGGGTTCATATAAGTTACTGGCTATTCGGCACGCTGTTGAGTTCTCAAAGAACACGCGCACACCATCACCAGCCGCAAAACTGCGGCCCGATCCGGGGCATGTGCATATTCAAAGCTGAAGGTTTTGCTTAACTGAAACTAGACGCCCTGGCCAAATCGATCCTTAAGGACCGCCGACTGGGTCTTCCCGTTTCGGAGACTGCCCACTCTACCACAACTTCTGGGAGCTTGGTTCGCACTCTCCGTCTGGCTCCGGCCCGCTGGGCGGTCCGTGTTGGCCTGACTTGGAGAAAGTTACACGTGCCGGAACACCAGGTCAAATCGGGGGTCCAACAGCGGGCGCACACCAAGAAACCGCAGGTCAAGTCATGTTCACCAACCCTACCAGCACGCTATCGCACCACCGTTCCGCGCAACAGTGTGACCGCCGTCACTCAAAAGAGATCGAAACGGCCGCCGCCCCACAGCGGGACGGCGGCCGTTCCAGCGAAGAAAGCCCAGGTCAGAGCTGTACGTGCACCCCGGCGGTGTTCCGCTTGCCGCGCCGCAGCACCAGCCACTTGCCGTGCAGGAGGTCCTCCTTGCCCGGCGTCCACTCCTCGTCGGTGACCTTCGCGTTGTTCACGTACGCGCCGCCCTCCTTCACCGTGCGGCGCGCGGCGCCCTTGCTCTCGGCCAGCCCCGAGCTGACCAGGAGGTCGACGATCGTCGGCGACTCCGACAGCACCGCGGTGCCGGTCGGGGCCTCGGCCATCGCCGCGTCCAGCGTGGACAGGTCGAGGTCGCCCAGCTCGCCGCGCCCGAACAGGGCCTGGCTCGCCGCGATGACCTGCTGGGTCTCGCGCTCCCCGTGGACCAGGTCGGTGAACTCCTGGGCCAGCCGCTTCTGGGCCGACCGCAGGTGGGGGCGCTCGGCGGTGTCCCGCTCCAGCTCCTCGATCTCCTCCCTGGTCAGGAAGGTGAACAGGCGCAGGTAGCGGATCACGTCGGCGTCGCCCACGTTCACGAAGTACTGGTACCAGGCGTACGGCGAGGTCATCTCCGGGTCGAGCCACACGCTGCCGCCGCCGGTCGACTTCCCGAACTTGCGGCCCTCGGCGTCGGTGACCAGCGGTGCGGTCAGCGCGTGCACCGACCTGCCGTCGACCTTCCTGACCAGCTCGACGCCACCGAGGATGTTGCCCCACTGGTCCGAGCCGCCGACCTGGAGGCTCGTGCCGTACGCGCGGTTGAGCTGGAGGTAGTCGTGCGACTGGAGCAGCAGGTAGCTGAACTCCGTGTACGACATCCCGTCGCTCTCCAGGCGCCGCTTCACGGTCTCGCGGCCGAGCATCACGTTGATCGAGAAGTGCTTGCCGATGTCGCGCAGGAACTCCAGCACCGGCACCTGGCCGGTCCAGTCGAGGTTGTTGGCCACGACCGCGCCCGTCGGCGAGTCGTCGAAGTCGACGAACCGCTCCAGCTGACCGCGGATCCGGTTCGCCCAGTCGGCGACCGTGTCGAGCGTGTTCAGCGTCCGCTCA
Organism: Umezawaea sp.; assembly: GCF_057122925.1. Taxonomy (NCBI): domain Bacteria; kingdom Bacillati; phylum Actinomycetota; class Actinomycetes; order Pseudonocardiales; family Pseudonocardiaceae; genus Umezawaea; species Umezawaea sp. The sequence continues at coordinate 1,584 of NZ_DBNGPQ010000111.1, forward strand.
CCGTTGTCGCGGGGGTCGCCGATCATGCCGGTCGCGCCGCCCGCGAGGACGATGGGCCGGTGACCCGCGCGCTGGAAGCGGCGGAGCAGCAGCAGCGGGACGAGGTTGCCCGCGTGCAGGCTCGGCGCGGTCGGGTCGAAGCCGCAATAGAGGGTGAGCGGGCCGGAGTCCAGGTCTTTCCGCAGTGCGTCGAGGTCGGTGGAATGCGCGATCAGGCCGCGCCAGGACAGCTCGTCAAGGATGTGCTCGCTCACGGGGTCGATTCTCCCCTACCTGGTCAAAGCAGTTCACCGTGCAGTGCGGTTTGTGGCAGGCCCACGCCGGGTAGTCGTGTTCCGGGGGTAACCGAGAGGACTCGACCGATGACGTATCCGGATCGTGAACCGCGGCGCCCGGCCGAGAGGCACCCTCAGCCGGGCTACGCCGTCGAGGAGCAGCGGACCGAGCAGATGCGCGTCCGCGATCCCCGTGCCGGGGACCACCCGACGCAGGTCGGTGCGCCCGTGCCGCTGGAGGACGACGTGTCCCGGCGGGAGGACGTGGTGCGGCGCGAGGAGGTCGTGGAACGGCCGCGCGACGACCACGCCCGCGTGAAGACCGTGATGGTGGTGTGCGCGATCATCGACGTGGTGTGCCTGCTGTTCGCCATCGTGCTGGCGGTGCACATCTTCCTGGTGATCGGCGGCGCGAACGCGTCGAACGGCTTCGCGCAGATGATCGAGGGCTGGTCGTCGGCGGTGTCGCTGGGTCTGCGCGACCTGTTCACGCCGGAGAACCTCGGCGCGCGCACGCTGCTGAACGACGGTCTGGCCGCGGTCATCTGGCTGGTGCTGCGGGCCGTGCTGACGAACCTGATCACGCGGCTGGCGCTGCCCGTCGGCCAGCGCCGGGTCTGGTACCGCCGGACCGCGACCTACTAGGACCTCGTCGGTTCGGCACGACGACCCGGTCGGGGTCGTCGTGCCGAACCGTGGTCAGGACGGGCGCCGCTTCGCGCCCCTGCGGAACGTGCTCACGGCGGGCGAGTCCGCGATCCAGTACCGCCACGGCACCTCCATCGCGACCGAGATGCCCACGCGGGGGCCGGTCACGACCTCGGCGTCGGACACCGGGTCACCGGCGTAGAGCCGGACCGACGCCTCCGGCGCGGTGAGGTCGACCCCGTTGTGCGAGCGGTCCAGCCCGAGCACGCTGGTGAGCCGCGCGGGCCCCTTGGCGAGTTCGGCCTGGCCGCGGGCGGACGGGCGGCGGATGTGGGCCAGCTCGGAGCCCTTCACCACCTCGCCCGCGCGGATCAGGACCGCTCCGGGCTCGCCGTCGGTCAGCGAGACCACGTTGCAGCAGAAGTGCATGCCGTAAACGAAGTACACGTACAGGTGACCCGCGGGGCCGAACATCACCTCGTTGCGCGGGGTCTTGCCGCGGTGGCAGTGCGACGCCGGGTCGTCGAAGCCCCGGTACGCCTCCACCTCCACGATCCGCACGCCCACGACGCCCTCGGGGGTCGTGCTCTCCAGGACGCAGCCGAGCAGGAGCCGCGCCGCGTCGACGGGTTCGACGGCGAGCTCCTGCTCGGTGAGCTGCCTACCTGGCACGGCCTGCCGTGAACCCACGCGCGACCGACACGCGGTCGACCAGGTGCTTGAGCTGCTCGGCGACGCGGTCGGGCGAGGTGCCGCCGTGGCCGTTGCGGGACGCGATGGACCCGTGCACGGTGAGCACGTCGCGGACCGACGGCGTGAGGTGCGCGGAGACGTCGGCGAACTCCTGGTCGGTCAGCTCGTCCAGTCCGACGCCGCGGCCCTCGGCGACGCGGACGCACTCGCCCGCGGCCTCGTGCGCGATCCGGAACGGCACGCCCTGGCGGACCAGCCACTCGGCGATGTCGGTCGCCAGGGTGAAGCCGAGCGGCGCCACCTCGGCCATCCGGTCGGTGTCGTAGCGGATCGTCGACAGCATCCCGGCGATGGCGGGCAGCAGGAGCTCCAGCTGCTCGACGGAGTCGAACAGGGGCTCCTTGTCCTCCTGGAGGTCGCGGTTGTAGGCCAGCGGCTGGGCCTTCAGCGTGGCCAGCAGGCCGGTCAGGTTGCCGATCAGGCGTCCGGACTTGCCGCGGGTCAGCTCGGCGACGTCGGGGTTCTTCTTCTGCGGCATGATCGAGCTGCCGGTGGCCCACGCGTCGTCGAGCACGGCGAAGCCGAACTCCGACGTGGTCCAGATGATGACCTCCTCGGCGATCCGCGAGAGGTTCACGCCGATCATGGCCAGCACGAACGCGATCTCGGCGGCGAAGTCGCGCGACGCGGTGCCGTCGATGGAGTTCTCCACGGGCCCGGTGAAGCCGAGTTCGGCCGCCACGGCGGCCGGGTCCAGCCCGAGCGAGGAGCCCGCCAGCGCGCCGGAGCCGTACGGGGACAGCGCGGTGCGCCTGTCCCAGTCCTGGATCCGCTCGATGTCGCGCAGCAGCGACTGCGCGTGGGCGAGCAGGTGGTGGGCCAGCAGCACGGGCTGCGCGGCCTGGAGGTGGGTGCGGCCGGGCATGACCGCGGTCGGGTGCGCCTGCGCCTGGCCCACGAGGGCGTCGACCACGTCGAGCACGCCGTCGCCGACCCGGCGGGCCGCGTCCCGCAGCCACATCTTGAACAGGGTGGCGACCTGGTCGTTGCGCGACCGGCCCGCGCGGAGCTTGCCGCCGAGTTCCGGGCCCGCCCGTTCGATCAACCCCCGTTCGAGGGCGGTGTGCACGTCCTCGTCGGCGATCGTGGGCTCGAACGCGCCGGAGGCCGCGTCGGTCTCCAGCAGGTCGAGCGCCTGGATCATCCTGGTCAGCTCGTCGTCGGTCAGCAGCCCCGCGGCGTGCAGGACGCGGGCGTGGGCCCGCGAGCCCGCGATGTCGTACGGAGCCAGTCGCCAGTCGAAGTGCGTGGACGCCGACAGCAGCGCCATCGCCTCCGCGGGCCCCGACGCGAACCTTCCGCCCCACAGTGCGCTCACTTGTTCAAATCCCTCTTGCTCGGCAGATCCGGGAACTCGTCGAAGGTATCGCCTCGGCGGTCGGTGCCGCTGGCGGCGTCGCCGCGGGGGCCGTCGACGGCCGCGCGCCCGCCGTGCAGGCGGACCCGGACCTCCCCGGAGACGTGGTCCTGCGTGGTCTCGATGAACGCGTCCAGGGCGTTCTTCAGCGGGGAGAACCAGAGACCGTCGTGCACCAGTTCACCCCACCGGCGTTCGGCGTCCCGCTTGAACCGGGCGGTGTCGCGGTCCAGGGTCACGGCCTCCAGCGCCCGGTGGGCGGTGATGAGCGCGACGGCGCCGGGTGCCTCGCAGCACTCGCGGCCGTCGGCGTCGACGAGCCTGCCGACGCCGTGGTCGCGCGCCCGGCGGTTCAGCTCGCGGACGGCCTGGAGCGCGGTGACGGTCTCGCCGTCGAGCGCGACGGGGACGCCCCGGTCGAACGTCACCACGACCTCGTCCGGGTCGTACCACTCGGCGCCGCGGCGCTGGGAGAGGCCGACCACGCGGCCCCACGCGGTCCGGTCGGCCGAGTACGGGGAGGTCCGGGTGACGTCGATGGGCAGGGCGCGCTCCTCGACCCAGCGGATCGCCTCCTCCCGCGTCCAGGAGGAGTACCGCAGGGGCGCGAGCACCTCCAGGTCGGGGGCGAGGGCGCCGATGCCGATCTCGAACCACTCGGCGCGGGCGGAGCCGTGCGCGACGGCCGTCGCGCCGTGCCGCTCGGCTGCCTCGGCGAGGTGCTTGACGACGACCGGGCGGGACACCGCGGACGCCAGCGGGCGCTCGCCGCGGCGGAGGGCGTTCGCGCGGACGGCGGGGAGGCAGTAGTCGGTGGCGAACTCGTCGCGCGCGTCCACCACGACGGCGTCGACGGCACCGCAGGCCAGCGCGCGCCGCCGGAGCACGGCCGGGTCCTCGCCGCCCTGACCGAGGTCGACGGCGACGGCCACCACCTCGGCCCCGGTCCGCTCGGCGAGGCGGCCGAGGGCGACCGAGCTGTCCAGGCCGCCGGAGTAGGCGAGGACCACCCGCTCAGTCATGGTCGTCGCCCTGCTGGCCCTCGGACAGCGACGTGATCCGCTCGGCGAGCTCGGCGCCGGTGAGCGGGTCGCGGGCGACGACGATGATCGTGTCGTCGCCCGCGATGGTGCCGACGATGTCGTGCAGAGCGGCCCGGTCGAGCGCGCTGGCGAGGAACGAGGCCGCGCCGGGCGGGGTGCGCAGCACGGCGAGGTTCGCCGAGTGGTCGACGGAGACGAGCAGTTCGCCGAGCACGCGCGCCAGGCGGGACGTGCCGCCCTGGACGCCGCGCACGGGGCTGCCGTCCTCGGGGATCACGTAGACCGGCGCGCCCCCGTCGGCTCCGCGCAGCTTGACCGCGCCGAGTTCGTCCAGGTCGCGCGACAGGGTCGCCTGCGTGACCTCGATGCCTTCCATGGCCAGGGTTTTCGCCAACTCCGACTGGCTGCGGATGGCCCGCTGCGACACGAGTTCGACGATGCGCCCCTGGCGCGCGGTCCTGGTCATGACTCGGAGTTCTCCAGCAACCAGACCAGCAGCGCCTTCTGGGCGTGCAGCCGGTTCTCGGCCTCGTCCCACACGGCGCTGTCCGGGCCGTCGAGGACCTCGTCGGTGATCTCCCAGCCGCGGTGCGCGGGCAGGCAGTGCAGGACCGTGGTCCTGACGCCCGTCGCGGCCACGAGTGCGGCGTTCACCTGGTAGGGCCGGAACGGGCTGACGCGGTCGAGCCCGTCGTTCTCCTGGCCCATGGACGTCCACGTGTCGGTGATCAGCACGTCCGCGCCGTCAACGGCCTCGCGCGGGTCGGTGACCAGCTCCACGGAGCCGCCGGTCTCGGCGGCGCGCTTCTTGGCGTCGTCGAGGATCCAGGGCAGCGGCACGAACGACGGGGGCGCGGCGATGCGGACGTTCATGCCCGCGGTGGCCCCGCCGAGCAGCATCGAGTGCGACATGTTGTTCGCGCCGTCGCCGAGGTAGGTCGCGGTGAGGCCCGCGAGCTTCCCGTGCCTGCTGCGGATGGTCTGGAGGTCGGCGAGCACCTGGCACGGGTGGAACTCGTCGGTGAGCGCGTTGACGACCGGCACCCGCGACACCGAGGCCATGGCCTCCATGCGCTTCTGCGCGAACGTCCGCCACACCACCGCGTCCACGTACCCGGACAGGATGCGGGAGGTGTCCTCGATGGTCTCCTCGCGGCCGAGCTGCATGGAGCGGCCGTCGATGATGACCGGGTTGCCGCCGAGCTGCGCGATGCCGACCTCGAACGAGAGCCGGGTGCGGGTGGAGTTCTTCTCGAAGATCACGGCGACGGACTTGGGGCCCGCCAGCGGCTTCGCGGTGAACCGGTCGGCCTTGTAGGTGTCGGCCAGGTCGAGCACGGCGAGCTGCTCGTCGGGCGTCAGGTCGTCGTCGCGGAGGAAGTGCCTCGGGGTCATCACGGCTCCAGGAACGTGGGGAAGTCGGCGACGAGCCGAAGGGCGTCGGTCTCCTCGAGCACGAGCGGCGGGGCGAGCCGGACCACGTCGGGCTGGACGGCGTTGATCAGGTACCCGGCGCGCTGCGCGGCCGCCGCGGCCTTGGCCGAGACCGCCTCCCGCAGCGTGATGCCGAGCAGCAGGCCTGCGCCGCGGACCCCGGAGACGAGCGGGTGGTTCAGGGCCTCGATGCCGGTGGCGATCTCCTTGCCGACGGTCGAGACGTGTTCGAGCAGCCCCTCGGACACGATGGTGTCGAGGACGGCGAGCGCGGCGGAGCAGCTCACCGGGTTGCCGCCGAACGTGGTGCCGTGCTGGCCGGGTTCGAGCAGGGCCGCGGTGTCGCCGACGGCGACGCACGCGCCGAGCGGGAGCCCGCCGCCGAGGCCCTTGGCCAGGGTGAACACGTCCGGCACGACACCGGCCTGCTGGAAGGCGAACCAGGTGCCGAGGCGGCCGATGCCGGTCTGCACCTCGTCCAGCACCAGCAGCGCGCCGTGCCGCGAGGTGATCTCGCGGGCGGCCTGGAGGTAGCCGGCGGGCGGGACGACGACGCCGTTCTCGCCCTGGACCGGCTCGACGACGAACGCGGCGGTCTCGTCGTCGACCGCGGCCTCGAGCGCGGCGACGTCACCGAAGGGGATGTGCACGACACCGGGGACGAGCGGCTCGAACGGGGCGCGCTTGGGCGGCTGGCCGGTGAGCGCGAGCGCGCCCATCGTGCGGCCGTGGAACCCGCCCTCGGTGGCGACGACCTTGGTGCGGCCGGTCCGCCGGCTGATCTTGAACGCGGTCTCGTTGGCCTCGGCGCCGGAGTTGCAGAACAGCACCCGGCCCGCGCCGTCCACACCGGACAGTTCGAGCAGGCGCTCGGCCAGCGCAAGGGACGGCTGGTTGATGTAGAAGTTCGAGGTGTGGGACAGCTTCCCGATCTGCTCCGTCACCGCGGCGACGATCGCCGGGTGGGCGTGGCCGAGCGCGTTCACCGCGATGCCCGACACCAGGTCGAGGTAGCGGTTGCCGTCGGTGTCCCAGACGAACGCGCCCTCGCCGCGGTCGAGCGTGATCTGCGGCGTCCCGTAGTTGTTCATCATCGCGGCTTGCCACCGCTGCTGGTCGTTCACGATCCATCCCCCGTGACCATCGTTCCGACACCGCTGGAGGTGAAGACCTCCAGCAGCACGGAGTGCTCCACCCTGCCGTCGATGACGTGCGCCCGCGGGACACCGCCGCGCACCGCCCGCAGGCAGGCCTCCATCTTCGGGACCATGCCGCTGTCCAGGTGCGGCAGCATCTTCTCCAGGTCGTCCGCGCTCACCTCGTGCAGCAGCGACGACCGGTCCGGCCAGTCCGAGTACAGACCCTCGACGTCGGTCAGCACCACGAGCTTCCGCGCCCGCAGCGCGATGGCGAGCGCACCGGCGGCGGTGTCCGCGTTCACGTTGTGCACGACGCCGTCGGCGTCCGGCGCGACCGAGCTGACGACCGGGATCCGGCCCGCCCGCACGAGGTCCAGCACGGCGTCCGGGTTCACGCCCACGATGTCGCCGACCAGGCCGATGTCCACCGGCTCGCCGTCCACGATCGCGGGGCGGCGGCTCGCGGTGAACAGGTGGGCGTCCTCGCCGGACATGCCGACCGCGTGCGGGCCGTGGGCGTTGATCAGGCCGACGAGTTCCCGGCCGACCTGGCCGACCAGGACCATGCGGACGACGTCCATCGCCTCCGGCGTGGTGACCCGCAGGCCGCCGCGGAACTCGCTGTGGATGCCCAGCCTCGTGAGCATCGCGCCGATCTGCGGGCCGCCGCCGTGCACGACGACCGGGTGCAGGCCCGCGAGCTTGAGGAACACCATGTCCTCGGCGAACGCCCTCTTGAGCCGGTCGTCGACCATGGCGTTGCCGCCGTACTTCACCACGACGACCGCGTCGCGGAACCGCTGCAACCACGGCAGCGCCTCGACCAGGACGGCCGCCTTCTCGCCCGCCGGGTTCACGACGAGTACGCGCTGTTCTCTTCGACGTACTCGTGCGACAGGTCGGTGGTGAGGATCGTCGCGGTCGCGCCGCCCACGCCGAGGTCGATCACGATCTCGATCTCGCGGCCGGACAGGTCGGCCGCGGAGCGGTCCTCGGCCTTGGTGCCGTTGGCGAACAGCGTGGCGCGGTTGATCGTGATGCCCAGCCGGTCCGGGTCGATCACGGCGTCGGCGCGGCCGATCGCCATCGCGATCCGGCCCCAGTTCGGGTCCGAGCCGTACAGCGCGGTCTTGACCAGGTTGTCCTCGGCGACCGTGCGGCCGACCAGGACCGCCTCCGCCTCGGTCGCGGCACCTCGGACGGTGATCGAGACCTCCTTGGTGACGCCCTCGGCGTCGCCCTGGAGCTGCTTGACCAGGTCGCCCGCGACGGCGGTGAGCAGGGCCGTGAAGTCCTCGGCGGTCGGCGTCACGCCCGACGCGCCGGAGGCCAGCACGAGCACGGTGTCGTTGGTGGACGTGCCGCCGTCGACGTCGAGGCGGTCGAACGTCCGGGTGGTGGCCGCGCGCAGGGCCGTGTCGAGCGCGGCGCCGTCGATGACGGCGTCGGTGGTGATGACCGACAGCATCGTGGCCATGTTCGGCGCGAGCATCCCCGCGCCCTTCACGAAACCGCCGATCGACCAGCCGTCGGCGTGCGCCTCCCACGACTGCTTGGCGCGCGAGTCCGTGGTGAGCACGGCGGTCGCGGCGTTGAAGCCCGCCTCGACGGTGCTGTCGAGCGCCTTGGCCGCGCTGTCCACACCGGACCGGACCGCGTCCATCGGCAGCCGCTCGCCGATCAGGCCGGTGGAGCAGACGGCGACCTCGATCGCGCCGCAGTCCAGCACCTCTGCGACCTTCTCGGCCGTGGCGTGCGTGTCCTGGAAGCCCTCGGGGCCGGTGCACGCGTTCGCGCCGCCGGAGTTGAGGACGACCGCGGTGAGCCGCCGCTCCTTGATGACCTGCGCGGACCACAGCACCGGCGCGGCCTTGACCTTGTTCGTGGTGAACACGCCCGCGGCCGCGTCCAGCGGCCCGGTGTTCACCACCAGGGCAAGGTCCGGCGCACCGGTCGCCTTGATGCCCGCGGCGACGCCCGCCGCCGTGAAGCCCAGGGGGCCGGTAACACCCTTGTCGCGGATCATGGAGCCACTCCCACAGTGGACAGGCCGGTCGTCTCCGGCAGGCCGAGCGCCAGGTTCATGCACTGCACGGCGGCACCGGCGGTGCCCTTCGTCAGGTTGTCGATCGCCGCCACGACGACGAGGCGGTTCAGGTCGGGGTCCACCGCGACCTGGATCTGCACCGCGTTCGAGCCGAGCACGGCGCCCGTGGTGGGCCAGTGGCCCTCGGGCAGCAGGTGCACGAACGGCTCGTCCGCGTACGCCTCCTCGTAGACCGCCCGCACGTCCCGCGCCTCCGGGCGCAGCTGCGCCGAGCAGGTGGCGAGGATGCCGCGCGGCAGCGGTGCCAGCACGGGGGTGAACGACACCCCGATCGGCCGGTCCGCGACGGCGCTGAGGTTCTGCACGATCTCGGGCGTGTGGCGGTGCGTGCCGCCGACGCCGTACGCGCTCAGCGAGCCCATCACCTCCGAGCCCAGCAGGTTCGTCTTCGCGGCCTTGCCCGCGCCGGACGTGCCGGACACCGCGACCACCACCACCTCGGGTTCGACCAGGTCGGCGGCGACCACGGGGGCGAGCGCGAGGGAGGACACGGTCGGGTAGCAGCCGGGGACGGCGACGCGCCTGGTCCCGACGAGCTTCTCCCGCTGACCGGGGAGTTCGGGGAGGCCGTAGGGCCAGTGGCCCGCGTGCTCGCCGCCGTACCAGCGCTCCCACGCCCACGCGTCCACCAGCCGGTGGTCGGCCCCGCAGTCGACGACGAGCACGTCGTCGCCGAGCCGGGCCGCCAGGTCGGCGGACTTGCCGTGGGGCAGCGCGAGGAACACGACGTCGTGGCCTGCCAGCACCTCGACCGTCGTGTCCTGGAGCACCCGGTCGGCGAGCGGCAGCAGGTGGGGCTGGTGGGCGAGCAGCGGGCTGCCCGCGTTGCCACCGGCCGTGAGGGCACCGATCTCCACGTCGGGGTGGGAGAGCAGGAGCCGCAGCACCTCGCCCCCCGCGTACCCGCTGGCTCCGGCGACCGCGATCCGCACTGTCATGCGGATAATTATGCATTGCGCTGCAAACTTACTCAACCCTTATTCGGGCCCCTGTCCGGGTGACCCGGCTCGCACCCGCACAGCGCACCCCGACATCCGACCGTACACGGCACCCGACCTCCGCGGGGCGCCGTCTGCCAGCGGAAACACCCCGGCAGCACGCGGGGCCGCGGTCGGCTCGACCACGGCCCCGCGACGCGACCCGGATCAGGCGGGCTTCACCGCGACGAACTCGCCGACGGTGAACACACCCGCGGCGCGCGCGGCGTCGAGCGCCCGCTTGCCCTCCGCGAACACGTCGCTCTCCTCGCCCTCGTAGGCGAACCAGCCCTGGCCGTCCTCCGGCGGGGTGCTGCCCCAGCAGGGCACGTCGGGGTAGAGGTCGACGGCCCGCTCCACCACGAGGCCCGCGTCCTCGATCATCCGCCGGTAGCCCTCGACGGTGCCGTGCCAGGGGATCGAGATGTGGTGCTCGACCGGGTCCATCCACCGCTTGATCTGCTCCGCGGTCCGGTGCTCGCCGAACGGGCGCTGGAGCCAGTCCACACCGACCAGACGTCCGCCCGGCTTGAGGACGCGGGCCGCCGCGCGGAAGAACGCGGCCTTGTCCGGCAGGTGGCAGACCGACTCGTACCAGGTCACGGCGTCCAGGCAGCCGTCGGGCCACGCGGAGAGGGTGCGGTAGTCGTCGTCGCCGATCGTGTGGAACGCGACCTGCTCGCCGAACCCCATCTCGCGGGCGTAGTCCCGCGCCCGCTGGGACAGCCACTCGTTGTTGCTCACGCCGACGAAGTGGGCTCCGCTGACGGACGCCATGTGGACCGTCGCGCCACCCACACCGGAGCCGAAGTCGAGCGCCCAGTCGCCCGCGCCGAGCCCGGCGTCCGCGACCAGCCGCTCCTCCAGGACACGCGCGGCCTCGGCCGGCGAGTGCCCGGCCTGCTCCGACGCCAGGTCACCGTGGTGCCAGAACGGCCCCATCAGCGCTTCGTACGCGGGTCCGGCCACGTCGTAGTAGGCCCGGACGCGCTCTTCCACATCTCCCACTTGCCACCCTCCTCGAATTCCGCAAGAGGGTCGCACCACCCGCTTCGCGGTCGGTACCGCCGTCGGGACGGGACTTGCGTCACGGTGGGCCCCCGGTGCATCATGCTTTCACCAATTAAGTAGTGAAAGGGTCTTGGGTGATCGAGTTCCGGATCGACCGCCGCTCCGGGGTCGCCGCCTACCTGCAACTCGTGCACCAGACGAAGCAGGCACTGCGGTTGGGACTGCTCCAGCCCGGCGACCGGCTGCCGACGGCCAAGGAGGTCATGACGGCGACCGCCATGAACCCCAACACGGTGTTGAAGGCGTACCGGGAGCTCGAACGTGAGGGGCTCGTCGAAGGCAGGCGGGGATTGGGCACGTTCGTGATCGGGACGCTGGCGAGGCCGGGGGCGAGCGACGACGGGCCGCTGCGGGAAGGGCTCGGGGCGTGGCTGGCGACGGCCGAGACCGCCGGGCTGGAGCGGGAAGACGTGGAGGCACTGGTGAAGGCCGTGCTGGACGAGCACTACGGGACGTGAGGAAGTCACCATGGACGAGGGGTCGGCCGCGCTCGCCGCGGCCGGATTGGGCAAGCGCTACCGGCGGGGCTGGGCGCTGAAGGACTGCACGTTCACGTTGCCCGTCGGGCGGATCGCGGCGCTGGTCGGGCCGAACGGCGCGGGCAAGTCGACGCTGATGTCGCTGGCGACGGGGCTGCTGCGCGCGACCGAGGGCGGCGTCGAGGTGCTGGGCAGGCCGGGGTTCCTCGCGCAGGGGAAGCCGCTGTACCAGGGGTTCACCGTCGACGAGATGCTGCGGGCGGGTCGGCTGCTGAACCCGGACTGGGACGACGAGTACGCGCGGCGGCTGGTCGACGAGGCTCGGGTGCCGCTGGGGGCGAAGGTCCGCACGCTGTCCGGCGGGCAGCGGACGCGGGTCGCGCTGGCCGTGACGCTCGGCCGCAGGCCGGAGGTCGTGCTGCTGGACGAGCCGCTGGCCGACCTGGACCCGTTGGCGCGCCAGGAGGTCATGCAGGCGCTGATGGCCGAGGTCGCCGAGACCGGGACGACCGTGGTGCTGTCGTCGCACGTCCTCGCGGACCTCGACGGGATCTGCGACCACCTGCTCCTGCTGTCCAACGGGCGGGTGCGGCTCGCGGGCGACGTGGAGGACCTGCTGGCCGAGCACCGGCTGGTGGTCGGACCGCGGTCGCTGGACGTGCCGCCCGAGGTGCTGGTGGAGCGGCGCGACACCGACCGCCAGTCGACGGTGCTGGTGCGCGGGTGGGAGGGCCCGCCGGGCGTGGAGGTGCTCGACCCCACGCTGGAGGAGTTGGCGCTCGGGTACTTCCGGGCGGGTCGCGTGGCGGCCGAGCGGGGGGTGGCGGCATGACGTGGGTGGCGTGGCGGCAGCAGCGGCTGCTGACCCTGGTGTCGCTGGGGATCGTGGCGGTGGTCGCCGCCGGGATGGCCTGGCTGTGGGCCGACGTGGCCTCGGTGATGCCGATGGACCTCGCGGGCCTCGACCTGCGCTACGACGAGTTCCTCCAGTACGTCCCGATGGTGATGCTGGTCCTGCCGGTGCTGCTGGGGATGTTCGCCGGTGCCCCGGTGTTCGCCCGCGAACTGGAGCAGGGCACGCACGTCTTCGGCCTCACCCAGTCGATCGGCCGGACCCGGTGGTGGACGACGAAGGTGCTCGTCGCCGGTGTCCCGGTGACGGTGGCGATGACGCTGCTCGGGCTGCTCAACGCGAAGGCCCTGGGGCCGTTGAGCACCCTGATGACGAGCAGGCTCCAGACCCCGATGTTCGAGAGCCAGGGGCTCGTCCTCGGCGCGTACACGGCGTTCGCGTTCGCGCTCGGGGCCACGGCGGGGCTGCTGGTGCGCAGCACGCTGGCCTCCATGGCGATCACCATCGCCGGGTACCTCGCGCTGCTGGTCGTCGTCGGCAACGCGGCCCGGCCCCACTACGCCACGCCGGAGTTCGCCCCGTCCGGCGCGGGCGAGCCCGGCGCGTGGCGCGTGGAGATCGGCTACCAGGACGCGCGGGGCAACCCGATGGACTTCTCCCCCGGCGAGTGCGGGCTGGAGTCGCTCCCGGTCTGCATGACCCAGCACGGCGTCGCGGGCCAGTTCACCAGGTTCCACCCGGCCGAGCGGTTCTGGGACTTCCAGCTCCTGGAGAGCGGGATCGTCGTCCTGGCCGTCGCGGCGCTGCTGGGCGTCGGCGCGTGGGCCGTGCGCCGGATCCACTAGGGACACGGCGGTTCCAGCGGCAGGCCGGGGAACTGCCGGGCCCACTGGTCGGCGGTGATGGGCGGTGCGGCCACCGCGCAGATCCGCTCCACGACCCGGTCGACGTCGAGTTCCCACAGCCGCACCGCGTGGTCGCCGCCCGCCGAGGCGAGGGTCCGGCCGTCCGGGCTGAACGCGACGGTCCAGATCCGGTCGGTGTGGCCCCGCAGCACCAGCGGGTCGCGCGGGTCGGCCACGGTCCACACCCGGACCGTCTCGTCGTTGCCCGCGGTCGCCACCCGGCGGCCGTCCGCGCTGAACACCACCCGCTGCACCGGGCCGTTGTGGCCGGTCAGCGTGGCGAGCGGCAGGGGGTGGCGGGGGTCGGCGAGGTCCCAGAGCTTGGCGGTGGCGTCGATGCTCGACGTGGCGAGCACCGACCCGGTGAACGCCACCGAGGACACGGTGCCGCTGTGACCGGTCAACGGCGGCAGGGCGCGCGGGTGGTCGGGGTCCGCGACGTCCCACAGCCCCACCTCCCGGTGGTCGGTGGCGACGGCGAGCGTGCGGCCGTCGCCGCTGATCGCCAGGTGCGAGAACTGGTCGTGCGGGTCGGTGGTGACGGTGCTCCGCAGCCGCGGGCTCCGGGGATCGGCGACGTCCCACAGCGCGACCAGCCCGTCGACGTTCGACGTCACCAGCAGTGCGCCGTCGGCGCTGAACGCGGCCGTCACCACCCCGGTGGACTCGGCGGGCAGCGCGACCGGCTCGGTGCCCGGCCACAGCCGCACCACGCCGTCGAGGTCACCGGTGGCGAGGACGTCGCCGCGCGGCGCGTAGGCGACGACGCCGACCGGTCCGGCGTGCACCGGGAGGGCGCCGACCTCGGTGACGTGGAACGGTTCCGGCCGCCACGTCCGCACGGTCGCGTCCTCGGACCCGGACGCGAGCGTGCGGCCGTCCGGGCTGAACGCCACCGACCACACCGGTTCGGTGTGCCGGGCGACGGCGAGCCCGCCGAGGTCCTCCAACCGCACCACGCGGTCGTCGCTCGTGGTGGCCAGGGTGCTGCCGTCGGGGCTGAACGACGCGGACCACACGGCGTCGGTGTGACCGGTGAACGCCACCAGCTCGGAGGGCGCGCGGACGTCGGAGACGTCCCACAGCCGGGCCGTCTTGTCGTCGGCGGCGGTGGCGAGCGTCCGGTCGTCCGGGCCGAACGCGAGGCCGTGCACCACGCCCGCGTGGCCCGCGGCGGTCGACAGCGCGGCGGGTCGCGTCGGATCGGCGACGTCCCACAGCCGCGCGGTCCGGTCCCCGCCGCCCGTGGCCAGCGTGCGGCCGTCACGGGTGAACGCCACGGCCAGCGCCTCGCCGCCGAGGTCCACCGCGGACAGCTGTCCGCCGGTGGCGAGGTCCCACAGGCGGACCGTGCCGTCCCAGCTCGCCGAGGCCAGCACGCCGCCGCCGATCGCGAGGGCGTGCACCAGGCCGGTGTGGCCCGCGAGCGTGCGCAGCGGCGCAGGCCCGCGGGGATCGGCCAGGTCCCACAGGCGGATCGTGCCGTCCTCGCCCGCGGTGGCGAGCACCCGGCCGTCGGCCCGGAAGGCCACGGCCTCGATCTGGCCGACGTGCCCGGTGACGGTCGCGAGCGCCACCGGGGCGCGGGGATCGGTCACGTCCCAGAGCCGCGCGGTGCCGTCGTAGCTCGCGGTCGCCAGCCGCGAGCCGTCCGGGCTGAACGCGAGCGCGTGCACGGCGTCCTGGTGCCCGGTGAGCCTGCCGAGTTCACGCGGCCGGTGCACGTCGCCGACGTCCCACAGCACCACGACCCGGTCGCGGGCCGCCGTCGCGAGCAGCGTGCCGCCGGGGTGGAAGACCGCCCCCGTGGTCGCCTCGGCGTGCGCGGTGATCCTGGTGGCGTACGGGGCGGCGACCGTGCTGAGGAGGCTGTCGCGCGCCTCGGGCAGCGGCGCCAGCCGGTACGCGGCCAGCCGGAGCTGCGCGGCCAGCGCGGGATCGGTCTGGCCGATCACGTCGGCGTCCGTGACCGCCTTGCGCGCCAGCGTGACCGCGAGCTGCGCGTCGGCCGCGCCTCGGGCGCCGACCGCGACGACCGTGGCCGCCACGGCGACCACCAGCAGCACCGACAGCACGCCGACGAGCTGCCGGAGCCTGCGCGTCCGCCGCCGCGCGGCCTCCCGCTCCGCCGCCTCGGCGGCGAGGCCCGCGTCGAGGAACGTCCGCTCCCGCTCGTTGAGCACGCTCGGGTCGCGCCGCGCCCAGTCCGTCGCGAGGGCCAGCGGAGCACCCCGGTACAGCGACCCCGCGTCCCGCCCGTGCTCCTCCCACGCCCGTGCCGCCTCGGTCAGGTGGCGGTGGACCCGCAGACCGGCTCGGTCCTCGGCGATCCACTCCCCGAGCCGCGGCCACGACCGCAGGACGGCCTCGTGGCTCAGCTCCACCCCGTCGTCGTCCACGGTCAGCAGTCGGGCCCGCGCGAGGCTCTCCAGCACCTCGGCGTGGTCGCCGGTCAACTCCGCGCGCCGGACCCGGCGCTTGGTGTCCTCGACACCGTCACCGGGCGCGATGAGCCGCAGGAAGACCTGGCGGGCCAAGGCCCTGCTCCCGTCGTCGAACCCGGCGTAGACGTCCTCGGCGGACTTCGCGACCGCGCCCGCGATGCCGCCGGTCGCCTCGTAGCCCGCGACGGTCAGCGTGTCGTCCTCGCGGCGGCGCCACGTCTCCAGCAGGGCGTGCGACAGGTGCGGGAGGACTCCGGGTTCACCGGTCGCGTCGGCGACCAGCCGGGCCACGAGGTCCGCCTCCACCACGCAGCCCGCCTTGAGCGCGGGCCGCGTGATCGCACTTCGCAGCTCCTCCGCGGACATCGGCCCGACCAGGAGCTGGCCCGACTCCACGGCCTCGGCGAGGTCCGGGTGGTCGGCGCAGTGCCCGTAGAAGTCGGCCCGCAGCCCCAGCACGACCCGCGTCCGCCTCGGCAGCGCGACGAGCCCGGCGATGAAGGCGGCGCGCTCCTCCTGGTCTCCGCAGAGCGTGAAGACCTCCTCGAACTGGTCGACGACCAGGAGCGTGACCGGGCCGAGGTCGTCGAGCAGCGCGGCCGGGTGCGCGCCCGGCGTGACCAGCTTCGCGGTGCCGTCCGCCGACGCCAGCAGACCAGCGCGCAGCAGCGACGACTTGCCCGACCCCGACGCCCCGACCACGGCCACCAGACCGCGTTCGGCCAGCCGGTCCCGCAGCTTCCCGAGCAGCCGTTCGCGGCCGAAGAACCGATCGGCGTCCCGCTCGCCGAAGCAGGCGAGCCCGACGTAGGGAGCGGTCGACGACCCCGGCTCCGACAGCGCGCGCCACCGCCGCTCCCACTCGCCCTCGTCGCCGCCGCACTCGCGCACGTAGGCGAGGAGCACCGGGAGGCTGGGCAGCCGCTGGCCCCTGGCCGCGTCGGCGAGCGTCGTCGGCGAGTAGTGCGTGGCGCGGCCCAGTTCGCGGTAGCCGGGCGAACCCGCCCGTTCCCGCAGCCGCCTCAGGTCGAACGCGAAGTGCTGCACCGGGCCCGCGTGCGGGTCCACCGGGCTCTCAGGACGCGGCATGGCTCCCCTCCACCGACCGATGATCTTATCGGCCCGATCCTGTCGAGGTCTGTGCCGGTGCCGGGTGGATAGGGGATCGACACCGCTCTGACCGGGTGTCGACGCGGGCCGTGCGCCACGGGCGCGGGCCGCCGCCGGAGTCGTCCGGGATCAGCTCTCCCGGCTCCGCGCTGCCGGGGTCGGCGCTGCGGGGTCAGGGTGACACCGTCGTCCGGCACATCACGACGTCGACCTCGTCCTGGAACGAGTCGTCGGGCACCCGACCGCCGCGCAGCACGTTGTCCAGCGCGATCAGGCCTCCGGGCCGCAGGCGGCGGACCAGTTCCTCGTAGTGGTCGGGGTACCGACCTTGTCGGCGTCGACGAACGCGAGGTCGACCACCTCGTCGGCCAGGAGGTGGTCGCTCACCGCCGGGTTGATCAGGTCCATGACGCCGAACTCGCCCGAGTCGCCTACGGTGACCGGCATGGATCTGGTCGGCGCGGCGCGTGCCGGACTGGCTCGGGTGGCGGACCCGGCGAAGGCCGACGACATGCGCCGCTACATGAGGTCGGCGCTCCCTTTCCGCGGTGTCGCGAAGCCGGAGCGGGCGAGGCTGGCGAAGCAGTTGTTCGCGGCGCACCCGATGCCGGACGCCGAGACGTGGGTGGCGACCGTGCTGGAACTGTGGCGCGGAGCCGAGTACCGCGAGGAGCGCTACCTGGCCCTGGACCTGATCGGCGCCTACCCGCGGTGGCAGGACGTCGGGCTGCTGCCGCTCTACGACGAGCTGATCGTCACCGGGGCGTGGTGGGACTTCGTGGACGAGATCGCGAGCAAGCGCGTCGGTCCCCTGCTGCGCTCGGACCCGGAGGTGGTCGCTCCGCTGCTGCGGACGTGGGCCCGTGACGACGACCGTTGGCGACGGCGCACGTCGGTGATCTGCCAGCTTGGCTCGAAAGCCGCGACCGACACCGACCTGCTGGCCGAGTGCGTCGAGGCGAACATCGCCGACCAGGACTTCTTCCTCCGCAAGGGCATCGGCTGGGCACTGCGACAACACGCGAGAACCGACCCCCACTGGGTTCGAGCATTCGTGGACACCCACCCGGCCCTGTCACCACTGTCCCGCCGCGAAGCACTCAAACACCTCGGCTGACCACGAGCGCCCTGGCTCATACCACTCAACAGAACGTGCATACAGTCGACCAGTATTTGTATGCAGTAGTCATCATGCGATATTGCGAGCCTGGCACAGAGAACCGCAATGACCTGCCACTGCCGACGAGCAGCGTGCAGCAGCTCGGACTGAACACTGACCCGCGCGGCGAATTACGTCCGCAGTCTGTATGCAATCCGGTGCGTACTGCATACAGAAGACGTTGTGCGATCACGCTCGACCACCGTCACCGCAAGCACGTCCTCCCGCAGCTCCAACGTCGCCGTGAACCGCCAGAACTCGCCCCCCATGTCCAGCACCTCCGCGAGCACGGTCCCCCGCAACTCCCGATCCACGGCCACCAGCACCCCACCGTCGAACACGACCACCGTCCCGTCGCGCAGCACCACCGGAGCGGCGACCTGACCGTGCCGCAACGCACGACCGCGATCGAGCCCACCGTCGGGCAACAGCCGCACCACGGCGGAACGGGTCGGCTGCCGCCGATCGCACTCGACCACCCGAACCCCGTCACCGCCACCGTCGCCGTCGACCACGTAGTGGCCGTACGTACGCCACGTCGTCACCAGCGCACCGTCACGGTCGTGCAGCCAGGTGTCGAAGACGTCGTACCCCTCCAACCCCAGCAGGAACCGACCACCACCCACCGCCGCCCCACGCTCCCCGCGCAGCTCGGCGATCCGCTCCCCGGTGCGCAGGTCCAGCAGCAGCGCGGGTCCGAGCAGACCCCACGGGTGGTAGTCCAGCGAGTCGGTCAGCACCAGCACACGATCCGCACTCACGTGCGCCGCCCTGGGCCGGGCACCGCACTCGTGCCGCCACCCGTCACCGATCAGCACGGTCCCGTCGGCCTCGAACGCCCCCAAGGGCGCGGCACGACCACCGGAGACGGGAGCGGGAACCGGCTCAGCGGTCCAGCGGACCAAGCTCAACCCCTGGTCGCGTGACCGGAGTAGGTCAGCGGGAACACGAGGTCCTTGCACGACGCGGGCACGTCGTGCGCCACCTGCACGACCATCTCGACCTCGACCTCACCGGCCGGGGGGATCAGCACGGGCGTGTCCATCGCCGCGACGCTGAGCAGGCCGGACGGGCAGCCCTCGACCTTGTTCTTCGCCGAGTCGACCGGCTGACCGGGGATCGCGGACAGCTTCACCACGATGATGTCGACCGCGTTCGGGTTCGACAGCCTCACCTGCCGCACACCCTCGGTGCCGGGCGTCAGCTCCACGGCCGCGCCGGACACGTCGTCGATCTCGAACGGCTTGAGGTCCGACACCCCGGCCTCGCCCGCGCTCACGGAGTACGCCATGGCGGGCAACTCGGGATCCGGCCACGTCAGGTGCATGGCGGCGACGACGGCCGCCCCGACACCCAGAATGGTCGTGGCGACGGCGACTTCCATCCGCGGGCCCAAACTTCGCATGGCGCAACTCCACAGGCTGTTGCTCCAGGCGGTGGGTTCGCCGCTAGCTCCCTACCGGACCGGCGACCAACTCGCCCGGCAGTTCATCGCTTCGCCCCTCGGCCCAGCGGGCCGCCCGCCAATCTTGGAGAACTTTCAACTGAGACGCAAGGACCATTCATCTAAAGTGAGCCGGGTTCACTAGGGGCTTTGGACCCGCCGAGAGGCTCGCGCAGCGCGGTGATCAGGCAGTTCACCGATATTCCCCGCGACCGCGATTCACCCGGTCGGCCTAGCCAGACCGACCGGGTGACACGACCACCCACCACGCTAGCGCAGGGTTGCCCCGTACCGCTCGGCGAGCGACGCCACGGCCGCGTCCCGCGCCGCGGTGGCCTCCTCGACGGTCAGCGTGCGGTCCGGCGCGCGGAACCGCAGCGCGTACGCCAGCGACCGCTTGCCCTCGCCCACCTGCTCGCCCGTGTAGACGTCGAACAGCCGGATGTCCTCCAGGAGGTCCCCGCCGCCCGATTCGAGCACGGCGGCCACCTCGGCGGCGGGCACGGCCGCGTCCACGACGACCGCGACGTCGAGCAGCACCGGCGGGTACGCCGAGATGATCGGCGCGGGCCGGTTGTCGTTCAGCGGCAGCGCGTCCAGGTCCAGCTCCATCGCGACCGTGCGCTTGGGCAGCCCGAGCGCCTCGACCACCTTCGGGTGCAGCTCACCGGCGTGGCCGACGGGCCAGTCGCCGACGCGCAGCTCGGCGCAGCGGCCGGGGTGCCACGGGGCGAGGTCGGACGCGACCACGCGCAGCGTCACGCCGTACGCCTTGCCGACGAGCTTCGCGGCCTCGACCGCGTCCGCCCAGTCGGCCTGACGGCCCTTGCCCCACCAGCCCGCGTGCTCGCGGTGCCCGGCCAGCACGACGGCGACGTGCACCGGCTGCTGCGGCAGCGCCGCGAACATGGACGCCACCTGCGCGTCGGTCGGACGGGAGGCGACCCCGACCTCCGGCACCGGCACCTGCTGGGTGCGCGGCAGCGTGACCTGGGCGATGTTGAACAGCGCCACGTCCTTCTGGCCGCGCGCGAGGTTGCGCTGCACCGCGTCCAGCAGGCCGGGCAGCAGCGTGGTCGCGAGCGCGTGCTTCTCCGCTTCGAGCGGGTTCAGCACGCTGACCACGTTGCGGCGCGAGTCGTTCGGGCTCAGCCCGAACGTGTCGAACACCGCGGGCGAGATGAACGGGAACGGCAGCACCTCGGTGTAGCCGAACTCGGCCAGCGCGCGGGACACGGTGCGGCGGCGGCGCTGCTGCTCGGTCAGGCCACGGCCGGCCGGGGCGGGCGGCAGCGTGGACGGGATCGTCTCGAAGCCCTCCAGCCGCAGCACCTCCTCGACCAGGTCGGCGGGCTGCACGAGGTCCGCGCGCCACGTCGGCGGCGTAGCGGTGACCAGGGTCGCGCCGTCGTCGCCGGTGGAGACCTCGACCTGGCAGCCGATCTGGCCGAGCCTGCGCGCGGTCACGCCACGGGCGTAGCGCACACCCGCGACGCGGTCCGGCAGGTCGATCGGCATCGTGACCGGGCCGGGCAGCACGGGCGTGCCGACGTCGGTGCGACCGGGCTTGATCGAGCCGTCGCCGTAGTGGTGCAGCAGCCGCGCCGCGCGCTCCAGGGCGACCGGGGACAGCGCCGGGTCGACCGTGCGCTCGTACCGCTTCGCCGCCTCGCTGGGCAGCTTGTGGCGGCGCACGGTGCGGGCGATGGTCGCGGGGTCCCAGATGGCGGCTTCCAGCAGGATGTCGCCGGTCTTGTCGCCGACCTCGGTCGAGGCGCCGCCCATGACACCGGCCATGGAGATGACGCCGCTGTCGTCGGCGATGACGATGTCGTCCGCGTCGAGCACGCGCACGGTGTCGTCGAGCGTGGTGAGCTTCTCGCCCGCCTTCGCGCGCCGCACGACCAGGCCGCCGCGGACCTTCGACGCGTCGAACGCGTGCAGCGGGTGCCCGAGTTCGATCATCACGTAGTTGGTCACGTCGACCGGCAGCGAGATCGAGCGGATGCCCGCGAGCATCAGCCTGCGGCGCATCCACCACGGCGTCGGCGCCGTCGGGTCGACCCCGCTGATCTGGCGCGCGACGAACCGGGAGCACCCGGCGCCGTCCTCGACGTGGACGGGCCACACCTCGCCCTCGGCCTCGGGGACCTCGGCCACGGCCGGGTCGCCGAACGCCACGTCGAACGCGCAGGCGATCTCGCGGGCCAGGCCGCGCACCGAGAAGGCGTAGCCGCGGTCGGGCGTGGGCGTGATCTCCAGGACGGTGTCCTCCAGGCCGAGCAGCTCCACCGCGCTGTCACCGGGCTGGGCGGTGCCGCTGGGCAGCACGAGGATGCCCGAGTGGTCGTCGCCGAGGCCCAGTTCCGAGGCGGAGCAGATCATGCCGTCGCTGGTGTGGCCGTAGGTCTTGCGCGCGGAGATCGTGAAGTCGCCGGGCAGCACCGCGCCGGGCAGCGCCACGACGACCGTGTCGCCCTCGACGAAGTTCGTGGCACCGCAGACGATGCCGTTGACCTGGTCGGGTCCGACCTCGACCTGGCAGTAGCGGATCGGCTTCTTGAACTCCGTGAGCTCGGTGATCTCGACGACCCGCGCGGCGACGATCGGACCGGTGACGGGCCCGAGCGGGCGCACGTCGTCGATCTCCATGCCGATCCGGATGAAGGCGTCGGCCAGCTCCTCGGGCGTGGGCACCTCGGAGAACTCGAGGTGCTCGGTCAACCAGCTAACCGGAATACGCACCGGTCAGGCCTCCGTTCCGAAGGGCAGCGTGAAGCGGACATCGCCCTCGACCATGTCGCGCATGTCGGGAAGGCCGTTGCGGAACTGCAGCGTGCGTTCGAGGCCCATGCCGAAGGCGAACCCGGAGTAGACGTCCGGGTCGACGCCGGTGGCGCGCAGGACGTTGGGGTTGACCATGCCGCAGCCGCCCCACTCGACCCAGCCCGCGCCGCCCTTCTTCTCCGGGAACCACACGTCCACCTCGGCGGACGGCTCGGTGAACGGGAAGAAGTGCGGGCGCAGCCGCGTCTTCGAGCCCTCGCCGAACATGGCGCGCGCGAACGCGTCCAGGGTGCCCTTGAGGTGCGCCATGGTGAGGCCCTTGTCGATGGCGAGGCCCTCGACCTGGTGGAACACCGGCGTGTGCGTGGAGTCCAGCTCGTCCGTGCGGAACGTGCGGCCGGGGCACACCACGTAGATCGGCGGCGTGCGCTCCAGCATCGTGCGGGCCTGCACCGGCGAGGTGTGCGTGCGCAGCACCAGGCCCGAGTCGGCGGGCGCGACGTAGAACGTGTCCGACATCGTGCGCGCCGGGTGGTCCTTGCCGAAGTTCAGCGCGTCGAAGTTGAACCACTCGGTGTCGAGCTCGGGGCCTTCGGCGACCTCGTAGCCCATGGCCACGAAGACGTCGGCCACGCGCTCGGCGAGCGTGGTGATCGGGTGGCGGGCGCCGCGCGGCGTCCGGTCCCACGGCAGCGTGACGTCGACGGTCTCCTCGCGGAGCACGTGCTCGTCCCGCTCGGTCTGCAGCACGGCGAGGCGTTCCTCGAACGCCTTCTTCACGGCGGCCTGGGCGACGTTGACCCGCTTGCCCGCCTCGGCCTTCGCCTTGGGCGGCAGCGCGCCGATCTCGCGGCGCGCGAGCAGCACGGGCGACCGGTCGCCGACGTGCGCGGGCTTCAGCGCGGCGAGGGCGTCGAGGTCGGCCGCGGCGGCGAACGCCTCCTGGGCCTTCTGCACGGCCGCGTCGAGGGCCTCCGGCGCGAGCGCCGCGACCTCCTTGGGGTCGTACGGGTCGTTTGCTCCGGACATGAGTGGTGGACAGCTCCCGTTGGGCACGTCGCGGATAGGCGGAATCGACTCCACCACCCGACACGCGGCGGAGCAGGCCGATAGTAGGCGATCGGCCGAACCGACTTCTCCCGCGTGCCGTTCGTGCGCCCAGCGGGCGTTCTGCGACGTCAGCGGAACGGGTGACGGCCGTCACCGGCACCGGGCCGCGCTCAGGCGTTGCCCCACGGTCCGCGGGCGACGAGGTCCAGCGCCGACTCGGCGGTGGGCTCGACCGCCGTGGTCGCCCGCGCGTCGCGGAAACGCCGCTCCACGCCCAGGTCACGGCGGAACGCGGCGTCGCCGCACAGCTTCATGGCGAGGTCCGTCACGGTGAGCACGGCGTCGGCGGCGGCGAGGGTGAGCTGGCAGACCTTGCGCCGGGCGCGGTCGGGTTCCCAGCCGTGCGCGGCCACTGCGTCGTCGTGCAGGACGCGGACGGCGTCGGTGCGCAGGCGCATCCGCGCGAGGTCGGCCGTCCGGTCCCCCCGGTGCTCCAGGGTGGCGGCGAGGGCGCCCTCCATCAGGCCGAGCGCGACGGAGGAGCCGAGCAGCGCGAACCACGGCAGGGCGTCGTGCAGCACGGTGTCCAGGCCGGCGCCGTCCTCGCCGAGTCGGCAGCTCGCGGGGACGCGGACGGGGTCGGCCCAGACCGTGGTGGCCGCGCCGCCGCGCAGGCCGATGCCGTCGTGGGAGGCGGGGACGAGCAGGTCGGGGGCCTGGCCGGAGACGAGCCAGAGGGTGGTCGTGCCCCCGGCGGCGACGGGTGGGGAGGACCAGACGTAGCTGTCGGCCTCGCCCGCGGAGACCACCCACGTCTTGCGGTCGTGCAGGGAGACGACGTCGCCGCTCCGGCGGGCGGTGCCGGTCGGGGTGAGCGGGTCGCCCGCCTGGAAGACGGCGAGCGTGCTGAGGTGCCCGCCCGCGGCGACCTCGGTGCGGAGGCCGCGGTCGCCGTGGCGGTTGAGCACGGCGACCGCGGCGAAGTGCGAGCGCAGCACGGTCGCCGTGCCGCCGCAGTGGCGGGCGACCTCCTCGACGACGCGGCTCGCCTCGGCCAGCCCCTGACCGCCGCCGCCCAGGCCGCGCGGGACGGTCATGCCGAGGATCCCGGCGCGGCCGAACGCCTCCACGGCCGCGCGCGGGAACCGGTGGAGCCGGTCGGTCCCGACCGCGGCGGGGGCGACGACGGTCCTGGTGATCCGGGTGAGGTCGGAGCGGAGCGACATCGTCCTCCCCTTCGGGGTCAGGTCGGCGGGTAGAGCGAGTAGGACGGGAAGTTGCCGTACAGGCGCTCGCCGGGCGGTCCCTCGGTGACGGCGTGCACCAGCAGCGCGCCGCCGACGAACGCGCCGCGCCACGACGCGCCCCTGCCGCCGAAGACCTCGTCGCGGTCGCCGCGCGACCGGGGCTCGTTGACGCCGACCTTGAACGCCTGGAGGTCGGCGGCCAGCCTCCGGGCCGTGGCCTGGTCGTCGCACGCCAGCGTGGCCACGAGGGCACCGTTGCTCGCGTTCATCGCAGACAGCATTTCGGCTTCTGTATCCACGAGGACGATCGTGTCGACGGGTCCGAACGGCTCGGCGTGGTGCAGGGGTGAGGAGCGCGGCGGCGAGAGGATCGCGGTCGGCGGCAGGTAGGCCGCGGTCTGCTGGCCGGGCAGGAACCGGCCGTCGTCGAGCGAGCCCCGGTAGAGCGGGACGCCGCCCATCCGGACGGCCTCGTCCACCACGTCGGCCAGTTCCTTGGCCTTCGCGTCGGTGATCAGCGGACCGAAGTCGAGGTCGGGCAGCGGGTCGTCCGGGTGCTCGACGGCCAGCGGGTGGCCGAACGCGACCCCGCGGACGGCGGGCAGGTAGACGGCGAGGAAGCGGTCGAACAGCTCCCGCTGCACGACGTAGCGCGGGTAGGCCGTGCAGCGCTGCTTGGCGTAGTCGAACGCCTTGCGGATCTGCGGGCCGAGGCTGTCCCAGTCGCCGAACTCCCAGATGCCCCAGCAGTTCAGGCCCTCCTGCTCCAGCACGTGCCGCTTGTCGGAGTCGACCAGGCTCGCGACGATCTCGCCGCCGACCCCTCGCCCGCCGACGAACGAGAGGCAGCCGATGTCCGGCGAGCCGACCAGCACCGGCGACAGCTCGCCGCCGCCTCCGCTGACCAGGGTGAGCGGCAGGCCGTGGCGGGCGGCCAGCGCGGTCGCCAGCGTCAGGCAGCTCACGCCGCCGTCGGTCGGGGCCTTGGCGATGACCGCGTTGCCCGCGAGGGCCTGCACCAGCACCGCGTGGACCAGGACGCTCATCGGGTAGTTCCAGCTCGCGATGTTGCTGACCGGCCCGCCCAGCGGCGCGCGGCCCTCCAGCATTCGGTCGATCTCCTCGACGTACCAGCGAACTCCCTCGACGCAGCGGTCGACGTCGGCGGTCGCGAGCCGCCACGGCTTGCCGATCTCCCACACCAGCAGCAGCGCCAGCAGGTCGCGGTTGGCCTGGAGGTCGTCCAGCGCGGCCGTGACGCGGGCCTTCCGCTCG
Source organism: Umezawaea sp. (assembly GCF_057122925.1). NCBI lineage: Bacteria > Bacillati > Actinomycetota > Actinomycetes > Pseudonocardiales > Pseudonocardiaceae > Umezawaea > Umezawaea sp. The sequence continues at coordinate 27,141 of NZ_DBNGPQ010000111.1, forward strand.
GCGAGGGGGACTTCGGCCCACGCGCGGTGGTCGTCGACCGCGGCGGCGACGGCGGCTCGGGCGCTGCCCGCGTCCAGCCTGGGCGGACCGGCGATGGCGCTGCCGTCGACCGGGGTCGTCGCCGGACCGGGGACCCCCTCGCGGCGCCAGCGTCCGCCGTAGAAGTTGAGGAGGCGGTCGTCGTGGAACGCCTCCGGGGCGATCTCGACGCAGCGGGCGTACAGCTCGCGCCACGACGTCCCGGGCTTGAGGATCAAGGACATGCGCGGACCTCCCGGTCTAGCGGTTCTGCACGTGCTGCCAGCCGAAGCGACCCTTGATGCAGAGGTTCCCGTGGGTCACCGAACTGTCGTGCGGTGACGTGACCTTGACGATCTCGTTGTCCTGCACGTGGAGGGTGAGGTTGCAGCCGACGCCGCAGAACGTGCAGATGGTCGTGGTCTCGGTCTGCCGCTCCTCGTCCCACGTGCCGTTCTCGCGCCGGTCGTGCTCGGCCTTGAAGCTCAGCGCGCCCGTGGGGCACACCTCGACGCAGTTGCCGCAGTACACGCAGGCGCTGTCCGGCAACGGGTTCGCGAACTCCGTGGAGATCCGCGCGTCGAACCCGCGACCCGCGACCGTGATGGCGAAGGAGTTCTGCCACTGGTCACCGCACGCGTCGACGCACTTGTAGCAGAGGATGCACTTGCCGTAGTCCCGAACGTAGAGCTCGTTGTCGACCTTGACCGGCTGGCGGACGGTCGCCGCCGTCATCCCGTCGGGGATCTCGTGCTCGCCCGGCTGCCGGTGGTCGCGGTCGTCGCTCGGCGGCGCGGGCGGCCCGAACCGCTCGGGCTCGGCGCCGGTTTCCTCCAGCCAGCCCCGGACCTCCGGCGTGGTGGACAGGTCGGTCGCCGACGCCAGCAGCTCCAGCACGACCTTGCGGCTGGTCCTCGTGCGGTCGGTGTCGGTGCGCACGACCATGCCGGGCTCCACCTTGCGCGAGCACGACGGCACGAGCGTCCGCGAGCCCTCGACCTCCACCACGCAGACGCGGCAGGCGTTCGCGGGCTGGAGGGTGTCGCCGTAGCAGAGCGTGGGGATCGACTTCCCGGCCGCCGTGCAGGCGTCCAGGATCGTGGCGTCCTCAGGCACTCGCACGGGTTCGCCGTCCAGCTCGAACTCGACGAGCCTGCGCGGCAACCCGATGTCGATGGCGGTCATGCGCGGTTTCCCCTCTCCAGCGGCTGTTGCAGGGCACCGAGGCGGTCGATGGCCGACTCGATCGCGTTCCACGCCGTCTGGCCGAGCCCGCAGATGGACGAGTCGCGCATGACCTGGCCGACCTCCCGCAGCACCAGCAGGTCGTCGCCGCCGGTGCTGAGCTTCTTGCCGCCGACGACCCGGTGCAGCGCCTCCTCCTGCCGCACGGTGCCGATGCGGCACGGCACGCACTGCCCGCACGACTCGTCGCGGAAGAACGCGGCGATGCGCAGCAGGAACCCGCCCAGGTCGGCGGAGTCGTCCAGCACCAGCACCACCCCCGAGCCGAGCGTGGTGCCCGCGGCGCGCGCGTCCTCCATCGTGAGCTTGAGGTCCAGCTCGTCGGGCCGGACGAACCCGCCCGCCGCGCCGCCGAGCAGGACCGCCCGCAGCTCCCGGCCCTCCGGCACCCCGCCCGCGAGTTCCAGGAGTTCACCGAGGGTCGCGCCGAACGGGACCTCGTAGACGCCCGGCCGCCGAACGTTGCCCGACAGGCAGAACAGCTTCGACCCGGTCGAACCCTCCGTGCCGATCCGGGCGTAGGCCTCGCAGCCCTCCGTGAGGATCAGCGGGACGTTGACGAGCGTCTCCACGTTGTTGACCACGGTCGGCCTGCCGAACAGGCCCTGCTCCACCGGGAACGGCGGCTTGCTGCGGGGTTCGCCGCGGAAGCCCTCGATGGAGTTGAAGATCGCTGTTTCCTCGCCGCAGATGTACGCGCCCGCGCCGCGCCTGATCTCGATGTCGAACGAGAACCCCTGGTGCCCCATGACGTCGTCGCCGAGGAAACCGCGTTCGCGGGCCTTCGCGATGGCGTTCTCCAGCAGGTGCAGCGCCCTCGGGTACTCGCCCCGCAGGTACAGGTAGCCCTTCGCGCAGCCCGTGGCGAACGCCGTGATGGTCATCGCCTCGACCAGCGCGAACGGGTCGCCCTCGATCAGCACGCGGTCCTTGAACGTGCCGGGTTCGCTCTCGTCGGCGTTGCACACCAGGTAGTGCGGGCGGACGGGCTGCCGGGCCGTGGCGTCCCACTTGCGGCCGGTCGGGAACGCGGCGCCGCCGCGGCCCATCAGCTTCGAGTCCGCGACCTCGCGGATCACACCGACCGGGCCGAGCAGCAGCGCGTTGCGCAGCCCCGAGTACCCGCCGGTGGCGCGGTAGTCGTCCAGGCTGGTCGGGTCGACGACCCCGATCCGCTTGAGCAGCCGCAGATTCCCGTCCCCGTGCTGGGGCACGCGCACCGGCGGCTCACCGTCCACGGTGGAGGGACCACGGGTCGCGACCTCCACCAGCGCCGCCGGTTCGACCGGGGCCAGCAGTTCCTCGGCCGCGGTCTCGCCCGCCTGGAACACCAGCGCGGCGGGCGCCCGCTCGCACACCCCGAGGCACGGGGCGCGCAGCCACGTGACGTCACCGGTCTTGCCGCTCGCCCGGCCGAACGCGTCGGTGAGCGCGTCGGTCAGCCCCTCCGCGCCGTTGACCCGGCAGGCCAGGTCGACGCAGGCGTGCACGACCCTCTTCGGCCGTTCCACCAGGGAGAACAGCGAGTAGAAGCTCGCCACGCCGTACGCGTCGGCGGGCGGCACCCCCAGCCTCCGGCAGATGTGGTTGAGCGCGCCCTGGCTGATCCAGCCGACCCGGTCGTTGACCGCGTGCAGCGCGGGCAGCAGCAGGTCGCGCGTCGGCGGCCGACCCGCGACCGCCGCGTCCACGGCGGTCCGCTCGTCGTCGGTGGGCGTGAAGCTGAGGAACTGAAGGTCCACGGTGACTCCTCACCTCGGGCTGGCTCAGACGGGCACGACGGTGAACCGGTCGTCCTCGGTGATCCCCGGCGGCAGCTTCTCCACCCGGATCGCGGACGCCTTGTACTCGGCGGTGCCCGCGATCGGGCAGGTCGCCTCGATGGTGATCGAGTTGACGTCGATCTCGTCCGGGAAGTGGAAAGTCATGAACGCCAGCCCCGGCCTGAGCCCGTCGTCGATCCGGACGGGCGCGACGATCGCGCCGCGCCGCGAGGAGATCCGCACCAGCTCGTCCTCGCGCACGCCGAGCCGTTCGGCGTCCTCCCGGCACAGGTCCAGGGTTTCCCCGCGCCGCAGCGGCGACTCGAAGCCGCCCGACTGCACGCCGGTGTTGTAGGAGTCCAGGCGCCTGCCCGTGGTGAGCCGCAGCGGGAACTCCTCGGAGAGGAGGTCGACCGGCGGGCTGTGGTCCAGCACCGAGAACGGCGCGGGCCGCCCGCGCTCGGCCGGGTCGTCCTCCCACAGCCGCCCGTGCAGGAAGCTCGGTTCGAGGGTGTCCTCGCTGTAGCAGGGCCACTGGATCCCACCGAGGTCCGCGAGCCGCTGGTAGGTCATGCCCGCGTGCATCGGCGAGAGCTGCCGCAGCTCGTCCCACACCTGCTCGGCACCGCTGTAGTCCCACTCCTCGTGGCCGAGCCTGCGGGCCAGGTCGCACAGGATCGCGATGTCGTCCCGCGCGCCCTCGGGCGGGTCCAGCGCCTTGCGCACGCGCTGGACGCGGCGCTCGCTGTTGGTGAACGTGCCGTCGCTCTCGCACCAGGCCGCCGACGCGGGCAGCACGACGTCCGCGAGCTGCGCGGTCTTGGTGAGGAAGATGTCCTGCACCACCACGTGGTCGAGGTTCGACAGCCGCTTGCGCGTGTGCTCGGAGTCCGCTTCGGACTGCACCGGGTTCTCGCCGATGATGTAGACGCAGGTCATGTCCCCGCGCTCCATCGCCTCCAGCATCTGCGTCAGGTTCTGCCCCTTGTACGGCGGGATCTTCGAGCCCCACAGCGCGTCGTACTTGGCCCGGACGTCGGGGCTGAGGACGTCCTGGAACCCCGGCAGCCGGTCCGGGATCGCCCCCATGTCACCGCCGCCCTGCACGTTGTTCTGCCCGCGCAACGGGTTCAGCCCCGCGCCGTAGCGGCCGACGTGGCCGCAGAGCAGGGCCAGGTTGATCAACGCCAGCACGTTGTTCGTCCCGTTGTGGTGCTCGGTGATGCCGAGCGTCCACGACATCTGGCCGCGGTCGGCGCGGGCGTAGGCGTGGGCCAGTTCCCGGATCTGCTCCCGGGGAACCCCGGTCACCTCCTCGGCGACCTCCAGCGTCCACGGCTCCACCGACGCCTTGAACTCGGCGAACCCCTCCGTGGCCCGCTCGATGAACGCCTCGTTCGCCAGCCCCGAGTGGATGATCTCCCGCGCCACCGCGTGGGCCAGCGGGATGTCCGTGCCGACGTGGAGCTGGAGCCACCGGTGGCCCCACTTGGCGGTGCTCGTCCTCCTCGGGTCGACCACGAACAGCTTGGCGCCCTTGTGGACCGCCTTCAGCACGTGCTGGAAGAAGATCGGGTGCGCTTCCCGCGCGTTGGACCCCCACAGCACGACCACGTCGGCGTCCTCGATCTCCCGGTACGACGACGTGCCCCCGCCGCTGTCGAACACGCGGGCCAGACCGGCGACGCTCGGCGCGTGGCAGGTGCGGTTGCAGGAGTCCACGTTGTTCGTCCCGATGACGGCGCGGGTGAACTTCTGGGCCACGTAGTTCATCTCGTTCGTGGCCCGCGCGCACGAGAACATCCCGAACGCGTCCGGACCCTTCGCCGCGACGTTCCGCCGGAACCCCTCCGCCGCCCTGGTCAGCGCTTCGTCCCAGGTGGCGGGCCGGAGGACGCCGTTCTCCCGCACCAACGGCTCAACCAGCCGCACGTACGGCTCGCTCTTCCCGCGCTTCATCGCAGACCTCCCGCGCACGTCGCTGATCGTCGACTGTATGCAACATACGTTATTCGAGTGATCGCGTGAAGGGAAGAGGCGAACCCGGTGAGGGCGCAAGGGCCGCCTTGGGAACGCTCACCCGGACCAACGACGGCTCACGGGACGGGACGCACAGGCCCACCACCGCACGCCACATGCACGAACCAGTCGACACAACCGACCGAACCTCAACGAACCAGCACCACCGACCCGCGTCACACAGCGAGCCCGACAGCACCGCCAGCCCTCACCGCTGAAGGCCGGGCGGCTCAGTCACGGCAGACCACCGCCGACGCCCGGCCGAACCGCCGCCACCGCCCGGTTGACACGCCTCACCGGAGCCCGTCCCGCCACTCGACCGACCCATCGAGTTCCCGCCCTGGACGCGGCCGCCGGCCCCACAGCGAAGACCGGGCGGTGCCGCCACCGTGCGACTCACCGCACCCGGTCCCACAACCCAGCCGAATCCCCGCGAACAACCCGGCCGCGGATACGTGCCGCCGAGCCCCACCCGCAGCAAGAACCCAGACGTCTCCACCGCCCGTTTCCACAACTCGCCGGAGTCCGTCCCACCACCCGACCGAACCCGCACGAACGACCCGCTCCGAACACAGCCCGCCGGACCCACCAGCCGCGGAAGACCAAGCGGTGCCATCACCCGTTCCGACGACCCATCAAAACCCACCCCACCACCCGACCCGCTCCGAACACGGCCCGTCAAACCCACCCACCGCAGGACCAAGCGGTGCCATCACCCGTTCCGGCGACCCACCAGAGCCCCCGCGTCACCCGACCCGCCCCACACGACCAGCCTGCCCCGCCTCCACCCCTGGGCACGGCCAGACCCGCTCGCCTCAGCCAATCCGCACCGACCCGAGCCCGCCCGCCACACCGCGCGACGGGCGGGCACCCGGTCACGCGGTCGGGACGGTGGCCGCCGTGGTGCGGTTGAGGAGGTCGATCGCCGCGTACACGTTGCGCAGCGCGGGCGCGGGAATCCTGGTCAGGTCGGCTATCTCGACCACCGCGCCGATGATCGCGTCGATCTCCAGGGTCTTGCCCGCCTCCAGGTCCTGCAACATCGACGTCTTGTGGTGACCGACGCGGCGCGCGCCGTCGATGCGCTTCTCGATGGACATCTCGGGGCTGCTGCCCGCGGCGCGGGCGATGGCGACGGTTTCGGCCATCATCGTGGCGACCAGCTCGCGGGTGTCCTGGTGGGCGCAGATCTCGGCCATCGTGGCCCTGGTGAGGGCGCTGAGCGGGTTGAACGCGACGTTGCCCATGAGCTTGATCCAGATGTCGTCGCGCAGGTTGGGCTCGACGGGGCACTTGAGCCCGCCCGCGACCATGGCCTCGCTGAGCGCCCGGCAGCGCTCGGACACCCCGCCCGCCGGTTCACCGATGGAGAAGCGGGTGCCCTCCAGGTGGCGGATGACGCCGGGCGCCTCGATCTCGGTGGAGCAGTAGACGACGCAGCCGATGGCCCGACGCGTGTCGAGCACCGCGCTGACGGCTCCGCCGGGATCGACGGCCTCGATGCGGCGGTTCTCCAGCGGATGCCCCGCCAGACCGTGGAAGTACCACCACGGGATGCCGTTCTGCGCGGCGACCACCGCGGTGTCCGGCCCCAGCAGCGGCGCGAGCAGCGGCCCCGCCGACGCGTAGCCGTGCGCCTTCAGACCGAGGAAGACGTAGTCGACCTCGCCGACGACTCCGGGATCGTCGGTGGCGTGCGGGTGTGCGGTGAAGTCCCCGCGAGGACTCAGCACCCGCACACCGTGCGCCTTGAGCGCGGCGAGGTGCGGCCCCCTGGCCACCAGGTGGACCTCTGCTCCAGCGCGATGCAGGGCTGCGCCCACATAGGCGCCGATCGCTCCTGCCCCGAGAACGGCGACTCTCATGTCCTGCCTCGTCTCATCTCCGATTGATTGTATACAGTATACCGATTTGTCGATAACGGGATAGGCCGAAGAAAGTGCATACGAAACGCGATCGAGTGATTACACAGAGTCCGACATCGACGACAATTGACCTGTTGGGCACCAACGTGACGTACCGCACTCTGAACTTTGCATACAACAACCTGTATGCTGAAACCATTCACCCAACGAGCGAGGAGGTGGCCATGAACCAGCCGACACCGTTCCCCGGCGACGTGACCACCGGACGCCGCGGTTCGCGGGCCGCGTTGAGCGGCGCCGCGGCCAAGCGCGTGGAACGACCGGCCCCGCTCCGCCAGGCGGTGTACGAGGCGCTGATCGACCTGATCGTGAACCGCACCCTCCAGCCGGGCCAGCACCTGGTCGAGGTGGAGCTGGCCGAGTACCTCGGGGTCAGCAGGCAGCCGGTGCGCGAAGCGCTCCAGCGCCTCCAGACCGAGGGCTGGGTCGACCTGCGGCCCGCGCAGGGCGCGTTCGTGCACATGCCGACCGAGGAGGAGGCGGACCAGCTGCTCAGCGTCCGCGCCGTCCTCGAAACGCACTCGGCCCGCCTCGCGGCGGAACGCGCCGAGGAGGCCGACGTCGACCACCTCTGGGAACTCCAGGCCAGGGGCCAGGCCGCCGTCGAGGCCAACGACGTCGACGGCATGGTGGCCGCGAACGCCGCCCTGCACGCCTTCATCACCAAGCTGTCCGGCAACACCGTGCTCGCCGAGATGATCGGCATGGTCGACCGCCGCGTGCGGTGGTACTACACGCCGATCGCGGGCAGGCGCGGCGCGGACTCCTGGATCGAGCACGCCGACCTGATCCGGGCCATCTCCGCGAAGGACGTCGACCGCGCGGGCACGATCATGACCCAGCACACCGACCGGACCCGGCAGGCCTACCACGACCGGCCTCGGGGCGATCGGGCGTAGGAGCAGCGTCACCAGCACCCACCTCCACCAGAGGGCGGTGATGGTGACCACCACCGCCCATATTGCATACGAAAGCCTGTATTCTGAATCCATCAGGGCAGGGTCAACGTCGCCCCAGGAGCCCTCACCCGGCGCGCACGGCCCGGACGGGTCATCGTCGACGGGAGAACGCACACCCGAATCCAACCGTCCACTGTGGACGAGAAGTGAGGAGAAGGTCATGGGAAACTGGTTCACCGAGGCACTTCGCCGTCCGCGCGGGTTCTCCGCCGACGGCCGCACCCTCGGCCTGGGGCTGGCCACCGCCATGGAGGAGCAGCGCCGCAAGGACGAGTCCGTCACCGACGTCGAGGACTACCTGCGCCGGACCGCCGCGAAGGACCAGGGCAGCTCGGCGATGCACTGAAGCCGGTTCCCCGCGGCGGCACCGCCTCGCTGAGGACCGGATTCAGGACAACGGACGCAGAACACCGGGGTCCAGGACGCCGAGATCCGGAACAACGAGGTCCACGACGAGCCGCGTACCGGAAAGCGGCACCGCCCCCGCACCGGGTGAGGCGCGGAGGCTGAACCGCACGTCCGATCCGCGCCGAGTGCGACGCGCGAGCGGACCCGAACGACCGGCGGCGAACCGGCCGGGGGACACGACTACCGGAGCACACGACCGGACGCGAGCCAGCCGGGTGGAGCAGGTGCGGCGGACCACACGCACGGCCGGTGGAGCGCGACAGCCGGAACGCGAGTCCTGCCGCGAACCGACCGGATGGAGCGAGCGTGGCGTCCGACCCCACGACGTCCGGCCGCGAACCAGCCAGACGGAGCACGACAACCGAACCGCCGTCCGCCCACGAACCGATGGAACGTGACGGCCAGACCACGAACCGGCCGGAGCGCGAACCGGCCAGACCACGAACGGCCGGAGCGCGAACCGGCCGGAGCGCAACGACCTGACTGAGCGCCCGACACCGCTTCCGCACCGCGAGCGGCACGAACGACCCACCACACCGGCCAAGCCGGGAAGCCCGCACCGGCCAAAGCGGGACGCCCACACCGGCCAGGGCGGGACGCAGGAGCAGGACCCCACGTCCGACACCCCACGCCGGACGAACCGCACGCCCAGCAGCGAACCCCGCTGGGACGTGCCAGCGGAACAGCACGTCCGAAGGCGGGCCGGCCGGGTGGTGGGGCGGGGGGCACCACCCGGCCGCCCGTCACCCCACCTCGGCCTCCGCCTCCCGCGTCACCGCCGCCGCCCGGCGTCGGGTCCCGACGAGGCTCGCGATCGTGGTGATCAGCAGGGTCACCACGATCACGCCGAGGGACAGCGCGATCGGCACCTCGGGCGCCCACGGCACCCCGTGGTGGTGCAGCGCCTCGAAGATCAGCTTGAAGCCGATGAACGCGAGCACGAACGCCAGCCCCTTGCTCAGGTAGACGAGCCGGTCCAGCAGTCCTCCCACGAGGAAGAACAGCTGGCGCAGCCCCATGAGGGCGAACGCGTTGGCCGTGAACACCAGGTACGGCTCCCTCGTGAGCCCGAAGATCGCCGGGATCGAGTCGACGGCGAACAGCAGGTCCGTGGTGCCGACCGCGACCATCACGATCAGCATCGGCGTGACGACCCGCCGTCCGTTCACGCGGGCGGTGATCGCCGCGCCGTGGTAGCCGTCCGAGGTCGGCACCACCCGGCGAACCGCCCGCAGGGCCGCGTTCTCGGCGAACTCCTCCTCGGCCTCCTCCTGCCGCAGCAGCTTCCACGCCGTGAACACCAGGAACGCGCCGAAGACGTAGAAGAGCCAGTCGAACCGGGAGATCGCGCTCGCTCCCGCCACGATGAACACCGCCCGCAGCGCGAGCGCCAGCACGATGCCGACGAGCAGCACCTTCTGCCGGTACTCGCGCGGCACGGCGAACCTGGACATGATCAGCACGAACACGAACAGGTTGTCGACGCTGAGCGAGTACTCCGTGATCCACCCCGCGAAGAACTCGCCGCCGTACCGGCCGCCCGCGAACAGCGTGACCCCGAGGCCGAACACGACGGCCAGGGACACGTAGCCGAGCACCCACAGCACGGATTCGCGGAACGAGGGGTCGCGCGGGTTCCGCGCCACGAGCCAGAAGTCGAACCCGATCACGGCGGCGAACCCGCCGATGGTCGCCAGCCACACCCAGGTGTGCAGGTCCATGCTCACGCCCTCCCAGCGCGGGACCGCCTGCGCTCACGGGCTTCCGCGAGCGACGCGGCGTGCTCGACGTACCGCTGGAACAACCGGTCCGCGGCCGGGTTGCCCGCCCGCACGCGGCGCAGCCAGCCGGGCGCGATCCGCTCGTGCAGCCAGAGGAAGCCGATGGCCCAGCCGACGCTCACCATCGCCTGGTACGCCAGGAACCCCGGCAGGTCCGGCGGCCACGCGGGGGCACCGCCGAGGACGAGCCCGGACAGCACCTCGTGCGCCAGCCGCGCGAGCGGGAAGCCCGCGAACCAGAACAGCGCGGCGGGCGCGAAGACCCCGATCCTGATCCTGCCCGACCCGACCAGCAGGCCGTAGACCCCGCCGAGCAGGGCGAGCGGCACGCCGAGGGTCAGCGCGGTCACCATCGCCCAGCCCGGTGGCTGCCCCACCACCAGCGCCAGACCGCCCGCCACGAAGCCCGCCGTCATGCCGACGACCGCACCGGGCACGGCCAACTCACCGAGTCGCCTCACAGCGGTCACCTCACCCCACCACGACGCCGAACTTGACCAGGCTGAAGATGAGCATCCCCAGGTAGAACACCGCGCCGAACCCGATGATCAGGTTCGTGACGAGCCCAGGGCGGATGGGTTTCGGCAGCATCCTGTTGTTCACCAGCAGCAGCACGACGCAGTACGCGCCCATGGCGAACGTCGACAGGAACGCGAGCACGTCGAGGATCGCGCCGGGTCCGTCGGCCGGGCCCCACAGCAGGATCGCGATGCCGAACAGGATGACGCCCCACAGGAACCCGGCGTAGAGCTTGGAGACGCCGAACCTCTTGGCTCCGGGCACGAAGTGGTAGGCCATGTCCGACTGGCCGCGGGAGAACGAGTCGAACAGGCCGAGCGTGGCGTTGAGGCCGATCAGCGCGATGAACCCGAGGAACACGCCGCCGAGCACCGACCCGCCCGCCGAGGCGAACGCGTCGGACATGGCGTTGAGCGCCGCCTCGCGCTCACCGGACTCGATGAGCCCCTTCACGTCCGGGCTCTGCCGCGACGCGGCCTGCGCCAGCACGGTGAAGGAGATCGTGACGAGCATCGTGATGCCCCAGAACAGCAGCAGCGCGTCGAACGTGACCCAGCGCCGCCAGCCCTTCCACTTCTCCATCTCGTCCGCGTCGGAGGTGTCGAACATGAAGCCGCGGGACGGCATCTCCTCCTCTTCGCCCGCGTGCCGCAGGCCGCGCACCTTCGGGATGTGCGCGCCCATGCCGGCACCGCTGTCGCGCAGGTGCAGCGTGTACCACATCTGCTGCATGCCGGACGGGCCCGCGAACGCGATCGAGCCGACGATGATCGGGAACCACGCGGGCGACATCGCCTGCTCGGGGAAGTAGCCGAAGTGGAACATGCCGGTGATGGTGGAGACGACGTCGGACCACTGGCCGACCATCGCCGCCACGACCGAGGTGCTCACGACGAGCAGCCCGATCAGCATGGCCAGCACGTTCTCCAGCAGCGGGTAGATGACCCTGGCCATGCTGAAGAGGATCCCGACGAGCACCAGGCCCACGCAGGCGGAGACCACCCAGGGGATACCGGTGATCCTCTCCAGCGCGGCGGCGCCTGCCGAGAGGTGGCCGGGCCAGATGTAGACGAGGATCGCGACCACGAAGAAGAACCACATGATCGGCTTGAACACGCGTGCGGCGCCGAAGAAGATGCTCTCCCCGGTGGCCATGGCGTAGCGGGCCATCTCCAGCATCACGACCGCCTGGAGCGTGACGCCGATGAGGAACAGCCACCGGATCTCGGGCCCGAACAGCAGCACGAGTCGGGGCCACATGTACGACTCCCCCATGCCGACACCGAGCGCGACGAGGAAGACGGTCGGGCCTAGCAGGTGGATGGAGGGTGGTGCGTCGGGCAGCTTGCGGATGGGCATCGGTTCCAGTCGCCCCGCTGGCCACACCCGCTCGACCGAGGGCGGAGGGGTGGCTCCGCTCTCGGACGAGCTGGTGGCCGGGGCTTTCGACGAGTCCACGGTTGGGCCTCCCACGGGAGTTGGGTTCTCGACTGACCTCCTGGGCAGCGGTGGTCGGCGCTAGAGCAGCCGGGCGGACCGCGCCCAGCGGTACTTCGCGCCGAGGACCGCGACCGGCTTCTCGGTGGTGTACGGGTACGCGACGACGCCGTGGGAGTACAGGTGGTCGCTGGCCTCCTCGACCTCGACGTCCCCGGACAGCGAGGCCACGACGGGCTTGTCGATGCCGTTGCTCCGGTACTCCTCCACCACTTCCACCACGAGCTTCGCGAACACCATCGGCGGTGTGACGATCGTGTGCCAGTACCCCAGCACCAGGGCGTGGACGCGCTCGTCCGCCAACCCGAGCGCGATCGTGTTGCGGTAGGTCGACGGCGGCTCGCCGCCGGTGATGTCGACCGGGTTGCCCGCCGCGCCGAACGGCGGGATGAACTTCCGGAACGCCGCGTCCAGGTCGTCCGGGATCCCCATGAGCGTCAGGCCGTTGTCGACGCAGGCGTCCGACAGCAGCACGCCGGAGCCGCCCGCGCCGGTGATGATGACGACGTTCTCGCCCTTGGGGGTGGGCAGCAGCGGGATGCCGCGCGCGTACTCCAGCATGTCGTTGAGGCCCGGCGCCCGGATGACGCCGCTCTGCCGCAGGACGTCGTCGTACACGCGGTCGTTGCCCGCCAACGCCCCGGTGTGCGAGCTGGCGGCCCTGGCGCCCTGCGCGGTGCGCCCGGCCTTCAGCACCACGACGGGCTTCTTCTCCGACACGCGCTTGGCGGTCTCGGCGAAGGAGCGGCCGTCCTTGAGGTCCTCCAGGTGCATCGCGATGAGCTGGGTGTTGGGGTCGGACTCGAAGAACGTCAGCAGGTCGTCCTCGTCGATGTCCGCCTTGTTGCCCACGCCCACGATCGACGACACCCCCATGCCCGCGGACCGGCTGAAGCCGAGGATGGCCATGCCGATGCCGCCGCTCTGGGACGTGAGCGCCACACCGCCCTTGACGTCGTAGGGCGTGCAGAACGTCGCCGACAGGTTCTCGGGCGTGTAGTAGTAGCCGTAGATGTTCGGGCCCAGGATGCGGGTGCCGTGCTTGCGGGCGATGGCCACGACCTCGTCCTGGAGCTCGTGGTTGCCGGTCTCGCCGAAGCCGGACGGGATGAGGATCGCTCCCGCCACCCCCTTGGCACCGACCTCCTCCAGGGCCTGCGGCACGAACTTGGCCGGGATGGCGAACACCGCGACGTCGATGTCGCCGGGCACGTCGGCGATGCTCTTGAACGCCTTGCGGTCCAGGATCTCGGTCGCCTTGGGGTTGATCGGGTAGATCTCCCCCTGGTAGCCGCCGTTCACCAGGTTCTTCATCACCGAGTTGCCGATCTTGCCCTCTTCCGCCGACGCGCCGATGACGGCGACGGCGGACGGCCGCATGATGCGGTTCATCGAGGTCAGGATCTCGTCCTGGGTGAAGCGGTGCGGCACCTCCGCCGCGGTCGCGTCGACCAGGATGCGCACGTCGACCGCGGTCGCGCCGGTCGGCGTGGCGAGGACGGGGTTCAGGTCGACCTCGGCGAGCTGCGGGAAGTCCGTGACGAGGTCGGACACCCTGCTGATCAGGTCGGCGAGGGCTTCCCGGTCCACGCCGGGGTTCCCGCGCACGCCGCGCAGGACCTCCGCGGCGCCGATGCCGTCGACCATCGAGGCGGCCGTCGCGACGTCGGTCGGCGCGAGCCGGAACGTCACGTCCTTGAGCACCTCGACCAGGATGCCGCCGAGGCCGAACGCGACGATCTTGCCGAACGTCTCGTCGGTGACCGCGCCGACGATGACCTCCTGGCCCTCGGTCAGCATCTGCTGCACCTGCACGCCGACGATCTTCGCGTTCGGCTGGTGGGACCGGGCGCTGTCGACGATCGTGCGGAAGCCCTCGGCGACCTGCTTCGCCGTCTTCAGGCCGACCAGCACGCCGCCCGCCTCGGTCTTGTGCAGGATGTCCGGTGAGACGATCTTGAGGACGACGGGGAAGCCGATCTCCTCGGCCATCGCGACGGCCATCTCCGAGGAGACCGCGAGCCCCTCCTCGGGCGTGGTGATCCCGTAGGCGTCGCAGACCCTCTTGCCCTCGGGCGCGGTCAGCGAGTCGCGGCCGTCCGCGCTCACCGCCCTGAGCACGTCCTCGACCGCCGCGCGGTCGTAACCCGTTGCTGTGTCAGGCATGTCCGGCTGTCTCCTCGGGTATCAGATGACGCCTGCGGTGCGGAGCTCGCCGAGCTGCTCGGGGCTGTAGCCCAGCGCGCCCAGCACTTCGTCGTTGTGCTCGCCGAGCAGCGGCGAGGTCTCGATGTCGACCGGGGAGTCCGACAGCTTGATCGGGCAGCCGACGGTCTTGAACGAGCCGCGCTGCGGGTGCGGCACCTCGACGACGGCGCCGATCGCGGCGAGGGTGTCGTCCTCGATCAGCTCCTTGGTGGACAGGATCGGTCCGCACGGCACGTTGTGGGCGTTGAGCTGGTCCATCACCTCCCACTTGGTGTGCTTGAGCGTCCAGTCCTCGATGAGCGCGAACGCCTTGTCCAGTTTGGACAGACGTGCCTCCGGGGTCGCCCACTCCGGGTCGTTCGCCAGCTCGGGTTTGCCGATCAGCTCGGTGATGGGCTTCCAGCCGACCGGCTGGATGATCACGTAGATGTAGTCGTTCGGCCCGCCGGGCGCGCACCGCACGGCCCAGCCGGGCTGGCCGCCGCCGGAGGCGTTGCCGGAGCGCGGCACGTCCTCGCCGAACGACTCGTTGGGGTACTCGCCCAGCGGCCCGTGGGCCAGGCGCTGCTGGTCGCGCAGCTTGACCCGGCACAGGTTCAGCACCGCGTCCTGCATGGCGACCTGCACGCGCTGGCCGCGGCCGGTGGACGTGCGCTGGTAGAGCGCGGCGAGGATGCCCGCCACCAGGTGGACGCCGGTGCCGGAGTCGCCGATCTGCGCGCCAGTCGCGGTCGGCGGGCCCTCCTCGAAGCCGGTGGTGCTCATCGAGCCGCCCATGGCCTGCGCGATGACCTCGTAGGCCTTGAAGTCGGCGTAGCGGCCGGGGCCGAACCCCTTGATGGAGGCGTAGACCAGGCCGGGGTTCAGCTCGGAGAGCCGTTCCCAGGGGAACCCGAAGCGGTCGACCACGCCGGGGCCGAAGTTCTCCACCAGCACGTCGGTGTTCTCGACCAGCTTCGTGAACACCTCCTTGCCCTGCTCGCTCTTCATGTTCAGCGTGATGCTGCGCTTGTTGGCGTTGAGCATCGTGAAGTAGAGGCTGTCCACGCCGGGGATGTCCCGGAGCTGGCCGCGGGTGATGTCACCGCGGCCGGGCGTCTCCAGCTTCACCACGTCGGCGCCGAGCCACGCGAGGAGCTGCGTGGACGACGGTCCTGATTGGACGTGCGTCATGTCGAGGACGCGGACGCCCTCCAGTGCCTTTCCCATGGGGAAGTCCTCCCGCTAGAGGGGCGCGCGCTACTTGTACATGGTCTGGTTCATGGTTCCGGGCGCGTACGCGTCCGGGTCGACCCAGACGTTGATCAGCGAGGGCAGGCCGGACTCGCGGGCGCGCCGCAGGGCGGGTGCGATGTCCTCGGGGTCGCGCACCTCCTCGCCGTAGCCGCCGAGCATCGTGGCGAACTGGTCGTACTTCACGTCGCCGAGCGTGTTGCCGACGCGCTCGCGCTCCACGCCGTACTTCCGCGCCTGGCCGTAGCGGATCTGGTTCATCGACGAGTTGTTGCCGACGATGCCGACGAACGGCAGGTCGTAGCGGACCAGGGTCTCGAAGTCCCAGCCGGTGAGGCTGAACGCGCCGTCGCCGAACAGCGCGACGACCTCCTTGTCCGGGCGGGCGAGCTTGGCGGCGAGGACGAACGGCACGCCGACGCCGAGCGTGCCCAGCGGGCCGGGGTCCATCCAGTGGCCCGGAGACTTGGGCTGCACGACCTGGCCGGAGAACGTGACGATGTCACCGCCGTCGCCGATGTAGATCGAGTCCTCGGTGAGGAACTCGTTGATCTCGTGGACCAGCCGGTACGGGTGGATCGGCGACGCGTCCGACAGGAGCTGCGGCAGCCTGCGCTGCCTCGCCTGCTCCTCCACGCCGTGCAGCTCCTCCAGCCACGCCTTGCGGCCCACGGCGCCGTTGTCGACCCGTCCGGAGGCCGCCGCGGCGACCGCGGACAGCACGAGGCCCGCGTCGCCGACGATGCCGAGGTCGACGTCGCGGTTCTTGCCGACCGTGCGGTAGTCCAGGTCGACCTGCACGACCGTCGCCTTCGACGAGAGCCTGCGGCCGTAGCCCATGCGGAAGTCGAACGGGGTGCCGACGATGACGATGACGTCGGCGTTGTCGAACGCGTACCGGCGGGAGAGCTGGAAGTGGTGCGGGTCGCCGGGCGGGAGGCTGCCGCGGCCCGCGCCGTTCATGTAGGCCGGGATGTTGAGCTGCCGCACCAGGTCCACGGCCGCGTCGGTGCCCCGCGTCGTCCAGACCTGGCTGCCGAGCAGGATCGCGGGCTTCTTGGCGCCCACCAGCAGGTCCGCCAGCCGTTCCACGTCGGCGGGGTCGCCGCCGGAACGCGTGGAGGCGCGGTAGCGGCCCTCCTCGGGGACGCGGGCCTCGTCCACGGGAACCTTGGCGTCCAGGACGTCGCGCGGGATCTCCAGGAACGACGGGCCGGGAGCGCCGTGGTAGCACTCGCGGAACGCCATCGACACCAGGTCCGCGATGCGCGCGGTGGCCGGGACGGTGGCGGCGAACTTCGTGATCGGGGTCATCATGTCGACGTGCGGGAGGTCCTGGAGCGAGCCCATCTTGTGCTGGCTCAGCGATCCCTGGCCGCCGATCAGCAGCATCGGGCTCTCCGCGCGGAACGCGTTGGCCACACCGGTGACCGCGTCGGTGGTGCCGGGACCGGCCGTGACGACCGCGCAGCCGGGTGTGCCGGTGATGCGGGCGTAGCCGTCGGCCGCGTGCGCCGCCACCTGCTCGTGCGCACGTCGATCACCTTGATGCCCTCGTCGACGCAGCCGTCGTAGATGTCGATGATGTGGCCGCCGCAGAGGGTGAAGATCGTGTCGATGCCCTCGGCCTTCAACGCCTTGGCCACCAGGTGTCCACCGGAGATCAGGTCCGGACCGGCTGGGGTGTCGTCGGTGCTGGGCGCAACGGTGCCGCCTGAGGCGGCCTCGGTCGCTGTCCGCGCCATTGCTGGTCAACTCCTTAGTTCGCTCCACTCGGCCGGTCCGGCTGGCCGCTCCGGTGATGTTCTCTGTAGATTGCATACCGTATGGGGTAGGCATATAGTTACGCCTCGTTGGGGCCGATGTCCAGAGGGCGTCAGGAAGATTTCGGTGACGTGACCCGGTCGGCCCGTTATCCCTCCCAGACCGGTCGCCGCACGGGGTCCCAGGCCCGTGCGGCCCGGTCGCGCGCAGAGAGGACGGCCGCCTTGGACCTCTACGAACACGAGGCGAGAGACCTGTTCGCCGCCCACGGAGTGCCGGTGCCCGCCGGGCTCGTCGCCACCACACCGGACCAGGCCCGCGCAGCCGCCACCTCGATCGGCGGAGCCGTGGTGGTCAAGGCGCAGGTCAAGACCGGCGGCAGGGGCAAGGCGGGCGGCGTGAAGTTCGCCCCGTCACCCGACGACGCGGCCACCGCGGCGGCCGCGGTCCTCGGCATGGACATCAAGGGGCACACCGTCCACGAGGTGCTGGTGACCGCGGCCTGCGAGATCGCCGCCGAGTACTACTTCTCGTTCCTGCTGGACCGGGCGAACCGGACCTTCCTCGCGATGGCCTCCGCGGAGGGCGGCGTGGAGATCGAGGAGATCGCCGCGTCCACCCCGTCCGCGCTCGCGCGGGTGCCGGTCGACGCGCTCGCGGGCGTCGACCTGGGCAGGGCTCGGGAGATCGTCGCCGCGGCGGGCCTCCCGGACGAGGTGGCGCCGGTCGTCGTCGCGCTGTGGGAGGTGTTCGTCGCCGAGGACGCCACGCTGGTCGAGGTCAACCCGTTGGCGCGCACCGCGTCCGGCGAGATCCTCGCGCTCGACGGCAAGGTCGTGCTGGACGGCAACGCCGCGTTCCGGCACCCGGCGCACGCCCGGTTCGCCGACCAGCACGCGGGCGACCCGCTGGAGCGGGCGGCGCACCGGAAGGGCCTCAACTACGTCAAGCTCGACGGCGAGATCGGCGTCATCGGCAACGGCGCCGGGCTGGTGATGTCGACGCTGGACGTCGTGGCGGACGCGAGCGCCGGACTGGGCGGGTCGGGACCGGCGAACTTCCTGGACATCGGCGGCGGCGCGTCGGCCCAGGTGATGGCCGACGGCCTGGAGGTCGTCCTCGGCGACCCCGGTGTGCGCAGCGTGTTCGTGAACGTCTTCGGCGGCATCACGGCGTGCGACGCCGTCGCCGACGGGATCGTGCGGGCGCTGGACATCCTGGGCGACCGTGCGCACAAGCCGATCGTCGTGCGACTGGACGGGAACAACGTGGATGCAGGACGCCGGATGTTGCACACCGCAGACCATCCACTGATCACTCTGGCGGACACCATGGACGGCGCGGCCCACCAGGCGGCCACGCTCGCGGCGCGGGGGGGTGTGAGGTGGCGATCTTCCTCGACGAGGGCAGTCGGGTCGTCGTGCAGGGCATGACCGGATCCGAGGGCACCAAGCACACGCGGCGGATGCTGGCCGCGGGCACGACCGTGGTCGGCGGCGTGAACGCCCGCAAGGCGGGGCAGGCGGTCGACTTCGACGGACGAGCGCTGCCGGTGTTCGGCGACGTGGCCGAGGCGATGGCGGAGACGGGCGCGACCGTGTCCGTGCTGTTCGTGCCGCCGAGGTTCGCCAAGGACGCGGTGGTCGAGGCCGTCGACGCCGGGATCGGGATGGCGGTCGTGATCACCGAGGGCATCCCGGTGCACGACACCGCCGCGTTCTGGGCGCACGCGGTGGAGTCCGGCCGGACGCGGATCATCGGGCCGAACTGCCCCGGCGTCATCTCCCCCGGCAAGGCCAACGCGGGCATCATCCCGGCCGACATCACCAAACCCGGCGTCATCGGGCTGGTGTCGAAGTCGGGAACCCTGACCTACCAGCTGATGCACGAGCTGCGGGACTTCGGCTTCTCCACGTGCGTCGGGATCGGCGGCGACCCGATCGTCGGCACCACGCACATCGACGCCATCGCCGCGTTCGAGGAGGACCCGGAGACCGAGCTGATCGTGATGATCGGCGAGATCGGCGGCGACGCCGAGGAACGGGCCGCCGAGTTCGTGCGGGACACCGTCTCCAAGCCGGTCGTCGGGTACGTCGCCGGGTTCACCGCGCCCGAGGGCAGGACGATGGGCCACGCGGGCGCGATCGTGTCCGGCTCGTCCGGCACGGCCGCGGCGAAGCAGGAAGCCCTGGAGGCGGCGGGGATCCGGGTCGGGCGCACGCCCGGCGAGACGGCTGCGCTGGTGCGGGCCGCGCTGGAGGCGTGAACCCCCGGGGCCTTCGGGGCTCGCGCTCCCGAAGGCCCCGGGGGAAGCCCGTTCACACCGGCGCGGGCACGAGACCCAGCCGGTGCGCTCCGGTGTAGACGTTCATCGACGGGCCGCGCAGGAACCCGACCAGCGTCAGGCCCATCTCCGCCGCCAGCTCGGCGGCGAGCGACGACGGCGCGGACACGGCGGCCAGCACCGGGATCCCGGCCATCACGGCCTTCTGCACCAGTTCGAACGACGCCCGTCCGCTGACCACGAGCACGGTCCCGGTGACGGGCAGCCAGTTCGACCGCGCCGCCCAGCCGATGACCTTGTCCACCGCGTTGTGCCTGCCGACGTCCTCGCGCAGGCACAGGAGTTCACCGCCTGCGGAGAACAGGCCCGCCGCGTGCAGGCCTCCCGTCCGGTCGAACACCCGTTGCGCCGCGCGGAGCTTGTCCGGCAGCGACGACAGCGTCGCCGGGTCGACCCGCAGCGGGTCGTCGCGCACCGACCACGTGGACGCCATCCGCACCGCGTCCAGGCTCGCCTTGCCGCACAGGCCGCACGACGACGTCGTGTAGAAGTTGCGCTCCACCGACGGGTCGGGTGGCGCGACGCCGTCGGCGAGGCTCACGTCCAGGACGTTGTAGGTGTTGACGCCGTCGGCCGTGGCGCCCGCGCAGTAGCGGATCGCGGCCACGTCCGACACCGCCCTGGTCACGCCCTCACCGACCAGGAACCCCGCGGCCAGGTCGAAGTCGTCACCGGGGGTGCGCATCGTGACGGACAGGGGTTTCCCGCCGACCCGGATCTCCAGGGGTTCCTCCACGGTCAGGGTGTCCGGCCGCGCGGTCGCCTTCCCCTCCAGCACGCGCAACACCCTGCGTCTGGTCGTCACTCTTCCCATTGGTCCACCAGTTCGTCGTCGGGTCGTGGCAGAGCGCCAGGCAGTCGGTCAGCAGCCGGTGCAGCACCTCGTCGCGGCGGTCCCCCGCCCTGAGGGCGATGATCCTGGTCGCGTGCGCGACGACGGTGGGCGCGATCAGCCTGCCGCGCAGCGGTTTGACGCCCGCCAGCGCCGCGCAGTGCAGGACCAGGTCCACGACCGGCGCTCGGGTCGTGCGCAGGAGCCGCGCGGCGAACGGGAACAGGAGTTGCCTGCCGTCGTCGGTGCACTCGTCGTTGACGGACCTGGCGATCGACGCCAGCACCGGGTGGACGGCGGCCGGGCGGTCCGACCAGACCTCACCCGCCAGCGTCGACACCAGTTCCAGCAGGCACTGGCCGTGGCCCGGCGTGGGGTGCCTGCCGCGCGACAGCCTCGGCGCGGCGGTCATGGCGTGGGGAGGAGTCGGGAGCGGCCCGGCTGCACCAGCGCCCTGGTGAGCAGCGCGCCGATCAGGCCGACGAGCCCGGCCGCGACGAACGCGACCGGGTAGCCGTGGCTGGTGACCACCGCGCCCGCGACGCCGATGCCGAGCACCCCGCCGAGCGCCTTCGCGCTGTAGAGGAGGCCGAAGTTCTGCAGGCCGCTCTCCTCGCCGAAGAACTCGCGGACCAGCGCCACCAGCAGGGTGTAGCAGCAGCCCGTGCCCAGGCCCGCCAGGCACGCGCCCCACAGCAGTGCGGCCGGGCTGTCGTGCGTGCCGCCCCAGAGCAGGACGAACTGGGCGGCGCTGCCGGTGAGCAGCGACAGGTACCAGGTGCGTCTGCGGCCGAGGTGGTCGGAGACGCGGCCGACCAGGACCCGGCCGCCGCCCGTGCAGGCGGCGAGCGCGCTGAGCGCCACCGCGGCCCACAGCGGGTCGGTGCCGCTGAACGTGGCCAGGAAGGCAAGGTCGAACAGCGACACGGCGGCCGCGAGCGCCACCGCGAGGAACATCGGCGCGCCCGCTCCGCTGCGCAGCGCTTCGGCGGGCAGGTACTGGCGGACCGCCGACTGGTTGCGCCGCCGGGCCTTGTCCAGCGCCCACGCGCGGGGTTCGACGTGCGCGGGCCACCAGTGCCGCGGCGGGTCCTTCAGCGTCACGCCCGCGGCGACGATGAGGACGAGCACCACCAGGGCGGCGATGTCGAGGAACGGGATCCTGCTGCCTGTGTCCAACACGAAGCCCGCGGCCAGCACGAAGGGCACGCAGCCGTAGGCGAACGCGCCGCTGACGATCCCCACCTTCGACGTCACACGCTCGGGGAACCAGCGGACCACGGTGCCCACGCAGGCCGCGTACACCAGGCCCGCGCCGACGCCTCCCAGCAGCGAGTAGCCCAGGTAGAGGACGGGGAGGCTGGTGGCGTGGGCCAGGGTCGCCAGCCCGGTCCCGCAGAGCACGCCGCCCGTGACCACGGCGAACGCCGGGGACAGGCGGCCCCGGTCGCGCAGCCGCGCGGCGGGGAACGCCGTGGCCGCTTGGCAGACGGTCCACAGCGCCAGCGCCCAGACCACGTCGGTCAGCCGGTGGGTCTCCACGAGCACCGGCACCACCGCGCCGAACCCGTACTGCTGGACCCCGGCGGCGAGCATCGCCGCCCAGGCGGACCACAGAACCCAGTTCCTCGACCGGCCCACCAGGTCCCGGTCCGTCTCGCCCACGCGGTAGCGCCTGCCGTAGACGTCCCGCATCTCCTGTGGTTCGGGCATACTCCCACCCCACTAACATTGGAGATCGTATACAGTATTAAGTAGCCTCTTGTATAACACCGCCCGTGCCGGATGTCCACGTCGGGAGCAATCTCATGACCAGCTGGCCAGAAGCCCGACAAGCGGCCCGAGACGCCGCGAAGCCCTTGGAGGCCGTGGAGGTGCCGCTGGCGGACGCGCTGGGCGCCACGCTCGCCGAGCCGCTCACCGCACACACCGCCATGCCCGCCTTCGACACGTCCGCGATGGACGGGTACGCCGTCGCCGGTCCTCCACCGTGGTCGCTGGTGGGGGAGGTTCGGGCGGGCGGGCGCCTGCTTCCGACGGGTGCCGGGTGGGTGGAGACCGGGCGGGCGAGTGCGCGGTGGGCGGCTGACGCATCGTCGACCGGGGTGGGTGTCGGCTGGACGGGTGTCGATCAGGCGAGTGCCGCGGAACCGACGCGGACGGGCGACGGGCGGGGGAACGCTGTTCGAGCGAGTGCCGCGGACCCGACGCGAGCAGGTGCCGCAGAGCCGCCGAGAGCGGAGGGACAGCGGATGGGCGCCGCGGAAACGATGCGAACAGGCGGTGAGCGAGCAGACGCGGGCCAGACCAGTGCCGTGGGGCCGGTGCGAACAGGAGCCGCAGAGCCGCCACAAGCGGAGGGGCAGCGGATGAGTGCCGCGGAAACGATGCGGACAAGCGGCAGGCGAGGAAACACTGTTCAAACGAGTGCCACGGAACCAACGCGAGCAGGTGCCTCAAAGCCGCCACCAACGGATGACCAGCAAGTGGGCACCACAGCACCGATACGAACAGGCGGCGGGCGAGCGAACACTCTTCAAGCGAGTGTCGCGGAACCGGTGCGAGCAGGTGCCGCGGAGCCGCCACCAACCAATGGCGGGCGGTTGGGTGCCGCGGAATCGACCCGCGTGGACGTGGTCGATCAGACTGGGCCCCCTGCGCAGTCCGCTCAATCGTGTGAATCGCGCGCAGACGCACGCCAACACGCACAGGCTTCGGGACACTGTATGCAGTCGACTGGACACCTCATCCTGTCGCCCGGTCAGGCTGTCGGTATCGCTACCGGCGCCCCAGTCCCCCGAGGCGCTGACGCGGTGCTGCCGATCGAGCGGGCCGTTCTCGTCGGCCGCACGGTCACCGGTGAGGTCCGCGCCGGTCAGCACGTTCGTCGCAGGGGTGAGGACTGCGAGCGGGGTCGGGAGCTGCTGCCCGCGGGCACGGTCGTCTCCCCCGCCGTTCTCGGGCTGGCCGCCGCTGCCGGTCACGACGTCCTGCGCGTCCACCGGAGGCCGCGGGTGGCGGTGGTGCTGACCGGTGACGAGGTGGTTCGGGCGGGAACACCGGGGGTCGGTCAGGTGCGGGACGCGATCGGGCCCGTGCTCCCCGGCGTGCTGGCCGCGGCCGGTGCCGAACTGGTGGACGTCGTGCACGTCCCCGACCAGGCGGAACCGCTGGCCGATGCGCTGCGGAGACAGGGCGTCGACGTCCTGCTCGTGGGCGGTGCGACCTCCAAGGGTCCAGCCGACCACCTGCGGACGGTGCTCGGAGAGCTGCGCGCCGACGTCCGGGTGGCCGGGGTCGGGTGCAGGCCGGGGCATCCGCAACTCCTGGCCGTCCTGCCGGACGGCCGGTGCGTCGTCGGGCTGCCGGGCAACCCGTTCGCGGCGCTCGGCGCGTGCGCCACGCTGGTGGAACCGCTGGTCGGAGCGTTGGCGGGGCGGTCGGTGAAACCGGCGGTCACCGCCCACCTGCGATCGGACGTGGTCGCGCACCCTCGGGACACCCGACTGGTTCCCGTGGTCCTGTCCGGTTCGACGGCCGCACCGGTCGGCCATGACCGTCCGGGCACGCTGTGGGGCGCGGCCCTCGCCGACGCGCTCGCCGTCGTCCCCCCGCGGTGGTCGGGCGGCCCGGTCGAGGTGCTGCACTTGCCCGGCTAGTGGAAACGAACGCCTGCGAGGCCACGCGGCGCACTAGGATCCGAGGTCCAGGCCACGCGACCCCGAGGTGAGCAGCACACCCATGTCCCACACCTTCGGTGTCGACCTGCGCGGAATGATCGACCTGCTCAGCCACCACCTCTACAGCAGCCCCCGCGTCTACGTGCGAGAACTGCTGCAGAACGCGGTCGACGCCATCACCGCGCGCCGCGCCCTCGACCCGGACGCTCCCGCCGAGGTGCACATCGAGCCCGTCGAGGTGACGGGGGGTGTGCTGCGCGTCACGGACACCGGGATCGGTCTGTCGGAGGACGAGGTCCACGACCTGTTGTCGACCCTCGGCAAGACGTCCAAACGAGACGACCTGGGGTTCGCGCGGCAGGGTTTCCTCGGGCAGTTCGGGGTCGGGATGCTGTCGGCCTTCCTCGTCGCCGAGGAGATCAGGTTGACCACTCGGTCAGCCGGGGGCGGTCCCGCGGTGCGGTGGACGGCGGACGCGTCCGGCAACTACCGGGTCGAGGTCGACGACGGCGCGCACGACGCGATCGGCACGACGATCGAGCTGGTGCCGAACCGCGACGCGGAGCACTGGCTGACGACGGACATGGTGCGGGTGCTGGTGACCGAGTACGGCGACCTGCTGCCGGTCGTGGTGCGCGTCGCGGGCGAGGTCGCGACGACCGGCGAGCTGCCGTGGGGGCGGCGGTCGGAGGAGACCGGCACCGACCTCGGCGAGCGGATGGCCGACTACGGCGAGGAGCTGTTCGGGTTCCGGCCGTTCGACGCCATCCCGATCGAGGTGCCCGCGGTGGGGCTGACCGGGGTCGCGTTCGTGCTGCCCGAGGGCGTGCACCCCGGCACGCGCCAGTCGCACCGGGTGTACCTGAAGCGGATGCTGGTCGGCGACGGCGTCGAAGGCCTGCTGCCGGACTGGGCGTACTTCGTGCGCTGCGTGGTCGACTCGTCGGCGCTGCGGCCGACCGCGAGCCGGGAATCCCTGTACCAGGATGAAACGCTGCTGGCCGTGCGCGACGAGCTGGGCAAGCAGGTGCGGGACTGGTTGGTGCGCCTGGACGCGACCGACCCGGACCGCACGTCGCAGCTCCTGTCCGCGCACCACCTCGGCATCAAGTCGCTGGCGCGCGCGGACGACGAGATGCTGCGGCTGGTCGAGCGCTGGCTGCCGTTCGAGACGACCGAGGGCGCGGTGCCGCTGCGGCAGTTCCGCCGGATGCACGGCACCGTGCTGTACGTGCCGAACGTGGACGAGTTCCGCCAGCTCGCCCCGGTCGCGCAGGCGCAGGGCATCGGGCTGCTGAACGCGGGCTACGCCTACGACGTGGAGATCCTGGACCGGTTGGTGGCGCTGGACGGCGCCGTGGCCGCGCGCCAGGTCGCGCCAGGCGAGCTGCTGGCCGCGCTGGACCACCCGGAGCCGCTGTTCGACTCCGAGCTGAAGTCGCGGCTGGCGGAGGCGCGGGGCGTGCTGGACCGCCACGACTGCGAGGCCGTGACGCGCGACTTCGACCCCGTGTCGCTGCCCGCGCTGCTCATCTCCAACGTGGACGGTGAGCGCAAGCGCGACGCCGAGGAGATCTCCGGTGAGGCGGACCCGCTGTGGGCGGAGCTGCTCGGCGAACTGCTGGGCGAGGCGTCGACGGCCAGCCAGCAGCTCGTGCTGAACTGCCGCAACCCGCTGGTGCGGAGGCTGGCCGCGCTGTCGGACCCGTCACTGGTCGAGCTGACCGTGGAATCCCTGTACGTGCACGCGCTGCTCCAGGCGCGGCGCCCGATGCGGCCCAAGGACACCGCAGCGCTCAACCGATCGTTCTTGGAGTTGCTCAACCGGGCCGTGGGGGACCGATGACCGACAAGCTGGCAGCCGAGGAGCAGTTCACCGAGGCCTACCACCTGCCGCCGGGCATGGCCCGGCACGAGGCGCTCGAACGCGCGGCGCGGGTCGCGGACGCGGCCGACCACCAGCAGCTCGCGGTGTCGTGCCGGGTGGCGCTGATCCGCTCCTGCTACGACCTCGGCCGCTACGACCTGATGCTGGCGCCGTTCGCGTGGTGCACCGCGGCGGAGAAGCGCGGCCCCGAGGACTTCGGGCGCTGGGAGTCGCACACGTTCGACTGGTGCCACAAGTGGATCGCCAACGGTCTGCGGCGCGACCCGCGGTTCAGCCTGGCGCAGCTCAACGCGGTGGTCGACCAGTTCGAGAACCGCTACCGGCAGCACGGCTTCTCGATGCAGCCGGTGCACGGCGTGCGGGCGACCCTCGCGCTGCACGTCGGCGACGACGAGGCGTACCGCGAGCACCTGACGAGGTTCCTCGCGCTCGACCGCGGTCCGATGAGCGACTGCGAGGCGTGCGTCGTGGAGGACCAGGCCGCCCACCTGACCCGCCTCGGGCGGCACGCGGAGGCCGTGGCGCTCGCGGAACCCGTGCTGCGGCAGGAAACCACGTGCTCGACGCAGCCGCAGGGCATCCTGACGGCGCTGCTGCCCGCGTTCGTCGCGCTGGGCGACCACGAGCGGGCGAGCAACGCGCACCTGGTGGCGTGCAGGCTGATCAAGGACGACGAGCTCACGAGCTACCTCAACGCGCACCTGGAGTTCTGCGCCACCTCGGGCCACGCGGCCAGGGGCGTGGACCTGCTCTCCGGGCAACTCCACCGCGTGCACCAGTCCACCAGCCCGGCCGAGGCGATGGACTTCGCCGCCGCCGCGGCCCTGCTGCTCAGCCGCGTCGGCGAGGACGTCCGGTTCGAGGTGCCGCAGGTCGACGGCGTCACCACCAGCAGCATGAGCGCGGGGGAACTGCGCGCCGAGCTGGAGGCGTCCGCGCTGTCGTGGGCCGAGCGCTTCGACGAGCGCAACGGCACGAGCGCCGTCGGCGACCGGGTGCGCGAAACGCTGGAGCGCCCCGACACCGGGCACGTGCCGCTGGCCGTTCCCGTCCTCACGCCCGCGGACGTCGTGGAGGAGCTGGACGAACTCGACCTCCCGTCGGACCCGGTCGAGCTGGCGGAGCGCGCCAACGCGGCGTTCGACGCGGGCGACTTCATCACCGGCAGCAGGCTGCTGCGGTCGCTGCCCGCGGACATGGACGCGCTGCTGCCGGACGCGCTGGCCGCGCAGCTCATGGCGAAGCGCTTGACCGCGAACGCGTCCCGGATCCCGCGCGAGCAGCTGCTGACCGGGTTCGCCGACGTCGTCGCCCAGCTCGCCGACGCGGGCGAGGCCGACCTGGCGAACCGCTACCGGGCTCGGCTGGCCGTGTGGCGGCTGCTGGAGGACGGGCTGGAGGCGAGCACCGCCGTGGCCCAGGAGTGCCTGACCGAGGCCGACGCGCACGGCAGGCCGTTCACCGCCGTGCTGGCCCGGCTCGTGCTGGCGGAGCTGCTCGACCACGCGCACGAGCACGAGCCCGCCGAGTTCCTGCTCGCCGAAGCGCACGCCCAGGCCACGGCGGAAGCGCCGGAGCTGGTGACCAGGGTGCGGGTGGACCAGGCCGAGCACCTGGCCCGCTGCCAGGACTTGGAGGGGGCGCTCGCCGCGGTCGCCGAGGTGCTGGCCGAGGACCTGCCGGAGAGCGTGCGGTTCGACGGGACGCGGATCAAGCTGCGGCTGGAAACCGTTCTGGGGCAAGGGGATGCGGCCGTGCGCACCGCCAACGCCCTGGTGGCGAGGGCGGCCCGGTACCCTGGGCGGTGGCGCGCTGAAGCGCAGCGGCTGCGGGCCGTGACCGTCGAGGAACTCGGCCTGGAGGCCACCCACCTGGGCGAGCTGCGCGAGGCCGTGGCCGCGTGCCGCGAGTACGGCGGCGACGCGCACACCGCGCAGGCGTGCTACTCGCTGAGCGGTGGCTACCTCAAGACCGGCAGGCTCGTGGAGGCGGCCGAGACGCTGGAGGAGGCGCTGAGGCTGGTCCAGTCGGCCGGGGTCGAGGCGGAACTGGGGCTCCAGGTGCGTTTCCGGCTCGGCCAGACGTGCGCGCAGCTCGGCGAGAACCAGGCCGCGCTGCGCCACCTGACGATCTCCCTGGAGCACATCGGCCCCGACGAGCACTGGCAGCGTGCGGTCGCGCTGGACGCGCTCGCCAACGCGCGCCGCAGGCTCGACCAGCTCGTCGAGTCGTCGCACACCTACTCCGAGGCCGCGCGGTTCTGGATGCTGATCGACCAGCCCGGTGAGGCCGCCGGGTCGTGGGTCGAGGCGGCGAACGTGCTGCCCGCGGGCGAGTCCACCGAGGGTCTGGCCGCGCTGGCCGAGGCGGAACGCCTGCTGCCCGGTATCGAGGACAGCGGCGTGCGCACGCACATCGCCGCGCGGATCGCCGCGATCAGGGCGTTCCTGCACGCGCAGGCTGGCGAGTACGACCTGGCGATCGAGCAGAACGCCCTGGCCGAGCAGGCCGCGATCGACCTGGAGGACGAGGGCTGGCAGGCGTTCCTCGTCGCGCGCGGTGGCCGGTTCCGGCTCCGGTCCGGTGACGCGGCGGCGGCGGAGACCGCCGCGCGGCGAGCCGCCGCGCTGCTCGGCGACGAGACTCCGGGCGAGGTGGTCGCGGAGGTCGTGTCGGTGCTGGAGGACGCGCTGACCGAACTCGACCGTCCAACCGGGACGGACCCGCTGGTGCGGGCGTTGACGGCGCGACTGGAGGGCTGAGGCGTGCGGTGGGTCGCCGTGGTCTCGCTGCTGCTCGCCGTGGTGGCGTGCGGGTCGCCCTCTCCCCCGCCCGCGGTGTCGTCCACGACGCAGGCCCCTCCCCCGCGTGATCCGGTGGTGCAGTGCGCGGACCGGCTGCTCTACTGGCTGGACCGGATCCGCACGTCGCCGGACGCGAGCGGGCTCGACTACCAGTCGATGGGGTTGACCGGTGCGGAGTACGAGGAGCTGATCAAGCTGCGGGAGCTGCCGCCCGCGCCGACCCCGCCGACGGCCGAGGCCACGGCGGCGTGCACCCGGCTCGAAGCGCTGCCGAAGCCGTCCACTGGATCGGCGTGGCCGGGTTAGCGCGGGTTCGCGCCCCGACTCACACCTTCCGCAGCGCCTTCGCCGAGGCGTAGAGGCACACCGCGGCGGCCGTCGCGAGGTTCAGGCTCTCCGCGCTGCCGTAGATCGGGACCTTGAGGGAGGTGTCCAGGGTCGCGATGACGGTGTCCGGGAGGCCGTGGGCTTCGCTGCCGAACACCCACGCCGTGGGGTGGCCGAGGTCGCCGCGGTGGTCGGCGGTGTCCAGGTCGTCGGTCGCGTAGCCGTCGGCGGCGACGAGCGTGAGACCCGCCGTGCGGCAGGCGTCGAAGACCTCGTCCGCGTCGCGGGCGCGGGTGATGGGCAGGTGGAACAGGCTGCCGGTGGAGGCGCGCACGCACTTGCCGTTGTGCGGGTCGACGGTGTCGCCCGCGAAGATCACCGCGTCGGCGCCCGCCGCGTCGGCGACGCGGACGACCGTGCCCGCGTTGCCGGGGTCGGTGACGCCGTGCAGGACGGCGACCAGTCGCGGCGTGCCGCGCAGCGCGACGTCCAGCGGCACGTCGACCGGATCGCACACGGCGAGGAGGCCCTGGGGCGTCACGGTTTCCGAGAGGCCTGCGGCGGCCTTGTCGGTGATCACGCTGATCCGCACGCCCGCGTCGACCGCGGCGTGCACGATCGGCTGGTTGCGTTCGGCCGCGGTGTCCGTGACGAACAGCTCGTGGACCCGGCCGCGCCCCGAGGCGGACCAGGCGAGCGCCTCGCGGACGGCTTGGGCGCCCTCGGCGAGGAATTGTTCTGCGCGGTCCCTGCCCGGACGGCGGGTCAGCCTCCGAGCAGCAACGACCCGAGGTGTCCGTTCGGTGAACGGAGCTGCCTCGGGTCGTTGTGCGCGAGTGTGGTCGCTCAGGCCTTGTCCTCGGCCAGCGGCGCGTTCACGTCGTCGGGCATGGCGGCCTTGGCCAGCTCGACGATCGCGGTGAAGGCGGCCGGATCGCTGACGGCCAGCTCGGCCAGGATCTTGCGGTCGACCTCGATCTCGGCCAGACGCAGACCCTGGATGAAGCGGTTGTAGGTCATGCCGTTCGCGCGGACCGCGGCGTTGATGCGCTGGATCCAGAGCTTGCGGAAGTCGCCCTTGCGCGCACGGCGGTCGCGGTACGCGTAGCCGAGCGAGTGGAGCACCTGCTCCTTGGCCTTGCGGTACAGCCTCGAGCGCTGGCCGCGGTAGCCGCTGGCGAGCTCAAGGGTGGTACGGCGCTTCTTGTGGGCGTTCACGGCCCTTTTGACGCGTGCCACTGTTCATCCTGTCGATCTCGTGGGGCCCGGCGGGTGGCGCCGGGGCCCCGGTGTCCAAGGGGGTGGGGCAGGCTCAGATGCCGAGCAGCTTCTTCAGGCGAGGCACGTCGTTCTTCGCGACCTCGACCGTGCCGCTGAGCCGCCGGGTCAGCTTGCTCGACTTCTTCTCGAGCAGGTGGCGCTTGCCCGCCTTCTCGCGAAGCAGCTTGCCGCTACCGGTGACCCTGATCCGCTTGGAGGTCCCTTTGTGCGTCTTGTTCTTCGGCATTTCCGTCCTCGTCTCGTGCTGCCACCGGGATGGGGCGGCCATGCGCCTTGCGGCCGAAGCCGCAAGATCACTCCTGCGCTGTACCCGCGTCCTGCTCGGACGCGACGTCCACACCGTCGCCGTAGTCCGGCTTCAGGGGACGGGTCTTCGTGGTCTTGTGCGGCGCCAACACCATGATCATGTTGCGGCCGTCCTGCTTCGGGTTGGACTCGACGAAGCCCAGCTCGGCGACGTCCTCCGCCAGTTTCTGCAGCAGCCGGTAACCCAGTTCCGGACGCGACTGCTCGCGACCGCGGAACATGATGGTCACCTTGACCTTGTTACCACCGGACAGGAACCGGGCCACGTGGCCCTTCTTCGTCTGGTAGTCGTGCGGGTCGATCTTCGGCCGGAGCTTCTGCTCCTTGATGACCGTCAGCTGCTGGTTGCGGCGTGACTCGCGGGCCTTCTGCGCGCTCTCGTACTTGAACTTGCCGTAGTCCATGAGCTTGCAAACCGGCGGCCGAGCCTGCGCGGCGACCTCCACGAGGTCAAGATCCGCTTCCTGGGCGAGTCGGAGCGCGTCCTCGATGCGAACGATCCCGACCTGCTCGCCGTTCGGTCCAACTAGACGGACCTCCGGCACCCGAATGCGGTCGTTGATGCGCGGCTCGGTGCTGGCGGGAGCACCTCGGTTCGAGGGACTTGTCATTCACGTCCTTTGAGACTCGTTGTGCGCCAAAAACAAGAGCCCCGACACCATTGCTGGTGCGGGGCCCGCCTCCGACCGATCACCCGAGCCGACGCGCGAACGCGTCAGGCAGAACGGCACGGTGGCCTTCTGCTGGGACCGGAACCCGGCCGCCTTGACGGCTGCACGGGTGGGAGCGGGGCTCCACTTGCCGCCCTCGCACGAACGAGGGCTGGTCGCGCCGTAAAGAGTAGCAGATGCGGTTGTCAACCCCCGAATCGGCGACCCACTCGGGCGTCTTGCGACAATGGCGGGGTGACCGAGCAGCCCGAAGTCGACGTCCGCGACCTGTCCGAGGTGCCCAGCATCGAGGTGATCAGCAGGGCGGCCGTCATGCTGCTGTCCGCCGCCGCCGAACGCCTCGGCCTGGCCGACGAGGATCCCGACACGAGCCCCCGCCGCGACCTCGACGAGGCGCGCAGGCTGATCACCGCGCTGGCCGGGTTGATCACCGCGTCGGTCGAGTACCTGGGACCGCACGCGGGGCCGTTGCGGGACGGGCTCCAGTCGGTGCAGCGGGCGTTCCGGGAGGCGTCGGTGGTGCAGGACGCGCCGGGCGCCGGACCGGGTGAGAAGTACACGGGTCCGGTGTACTGACCGCTCGACCCCGACGACAGCAGGCAGTCGTCTGCATGCAGGCGGTCTGCGGGTGGGTTCGGTGACGCGAGCACCTGGATCACGAGGTGGGTCCGGTGAGGGCCTGGCGGCGGTAGACAGGGGCGAGGGTTCCGGGCCGGCTTGACGAGCGCTTGAGCTGAGCGCTTGAGCTGGGCGGGTGGACTGGGCGGGCGGGCTCGCGGGGGTCAAGATCGGCCTACAGCCGCACGACCAGCATGCCCACAGGCCCCAGGCCAACGCGACGACCCGCTCACCCCTGGCGAACGGGCTCGCGTGGACTTGGATCGACTCACCGGCACAGCAACAAGCAGGCGCACAGCCACCGATCAGCCTGCCGAGCAGTCGACCTCGGCGATTGGACCCGCGGAGTCCGGGACAGGCCTATCGGTGCATCGACTCCGGCGACGGTAGGCAGCCCGCATTCTCAGCCTTGCCTGCTGGCTCCAGACAGCGGTGAACAGGCTGACGCTCCAGCCCATCCCCCGTTTGATCCGCCCACAACGAACCTAGGCGCGCCCACTACTAGCCGACTGGATTTTGCATACAGAATTCCGTAGACCAGATACCGTAGGCCAAAGGCCGGCAGGCGGCCTACCCGCGAATGCCCAGCCGCGCCAACCTGCGCGATGCCAGCGTCGCGATCACCTCGGGGTCCCCGCGCCGCCAGCCGTCCACCGGATCGCCGTCGAACCTCGCCAGCTGCGCGAGCGACATGGTGTTGAGCGCGTGCAGTGCCAGCAGGTCGGTGCGGCCCGTGTCGCGGAGCCGCCTGGCGGCGAACGCCCTGCGCGCGAACCGCACCCGCAGCGGCAGCCAGGTGATCAGCAGGAACACGACGGGCAGGACGATCAGCGCCACCGTCAGCCACAGGGCGACCGTCTCCACCGCCTCGATCTGCGAGCGGCCGACGTCGGACAGGGTCGTGCCCGCGTCGGTGCCCTTGCCCAGGGCGCCTGCCAGGTCGTCACCGACCACCGGCACGCGGCCCGCGCTGCCCGCCGCGTCGGAGAAGGCGTCGTGGACGCGGTTGCCCGCGCTGACCAGGCCGTCGCCGGGGGCTCGGGCGGCGAGGACGCCGTCCCGTGCGCCCAGCGCGAACCAGACCCAGAACGCGACCCAGCCGAGCGCCAGCACGTCGGCGATGACCTGACGGGTGAACCGCGCGGCGCCGTCCGCGTACCACTTCATGCGCACCACTTCATGCGCAACGTCTATCAGCACAGCGGTTCGACGGGTAGCGCCGGGTGGCCGCCCGCTAATGTGCGGTCGGTGTCCACGACGTTCGGCGACCTGCTCCGCACCCACCGCGTCCGTTCCGCTCTGACGCAGGAGGAGTTGGCCGCCGGGTCCGGTGTGAGCGTGCGCGCGATCAGCGACATGGAGCGCGGTCGGGCGAAGGGGCCGCAGCGGCGGACGGTGGAGGCGCTGGCGCGGGTGCTCCGGCTCGACGGCGAGGAGCTGCGGGAACTGGTCGACACCGCGAAGGCCGGGCGGATGCGCCACCAGGCCCCGGCGGCGCCGTGGGCGCTGCCGCCGGACGTGCCGGACCTGACGGGGCGGGTCGAGGAGCTGCGGCGGCTGGAGCGGGTGGCGGCCGGGGGGCGGGCCACGGAGGTCGTCGTGGTGCACGGGCCGCCGGGCGCGGGCAAGACGACGCTGGTGGTGCACGCCGCGTACCGGTTGGCGGACCGCTTCCCGGACGGCTGCCTGTTCGTGAACCTGCGCGGCATGGACGCGCGGCCGGTGCCGCCGGGCGAGGTCATGCACAAGGTGCTGCGGACGCTGGGGGTCGCGGAGGACCGGATCCCGGCGGTCGACGAGGAGCGCGCCTCGCTGTACCGGGCGGAGCTGCGCGGGCGGTCGACGGCGCTGGTGCTGGACAACGCGGCCGACGAGGCGCAGGTGCGGCCCCTGCTGGCGACCGGGTCGTCGTCGCTGGTGCTGGTCACGTCGCGGCAGACCCTGGGGGGGCTGGAGGTGGGTACCAGGCTCGCGCTGGACGTGCTGTCGAGCGCGGAGTCCGTGCGGCTGCTGGGCGCGATCACCGGTCTGGAGCGGGTGTCCGCCGAACGGGCGGCGGCCGAACGGGTCGCCGACCTGTGCGGGCACCTGCCGCTGGCGCTGCGGATCGCGGGCAACCGGCTGGCGAGCAGACCGCGCTGGACGGTCGGGCACCTGGCCGAGCAGCTGGGCGACGAGGGGCGCAGGCTCAGCGCGCTCACGTCCGGCGACCTGCGGGTTCGGGCCGCTTTCCTGATGTCGTACCAGCACCTGAACGCGCGGGCGGCGCTGGTGTTCCGGCGGATGTCGCTGGTGCCCGGCGGGGACGTGACGCCCGCGCTGGTCGCGGTGGCGGCGGGGGTCGAGGAGGACGCGGCCGAGGAGACGCTGGAGGAGCTGGTCGACGCGAGCCTCGTGGAGGTGTCGGCGACCGCGGGCCGGTACGTGTGCCACGACCTGCTGCGGGTGTTCGCGCGGGAACGGCTGGGCGCGGACGAGACGGACGAGGCCGTCGACGAGGCGCGGTGGCGGACGATCGACTGGCTGCTGCGCGAGGCGCGGGCGTCGGCGCGGGTGTTCGGGCCGAACGGGGCGGCCGGGGACCGGGAGAAGGCGGCGGCGTGGCTGCACCGGGAGACGGGCCACTGGATCGGCGCGCTGCGGTTGGCGCACGCCGCGCGGCGGCACCGGACGGTGCTGGACGTGGCGACGGCGATGCACTGGTACTCCGACCAGCGCGGTGACGGCGTGCTGTGGCACGAGGTGTTCCGCTACGGCGTGGACGCGGCCCGCGCGCTCGGCAGCAGGCGCGACGAGGCCGTGCAGCTCAACTTCCTGTGCTGGACGCTGTGCGTGCTCCTGGACCAGCAGAACGCGGCGCTGGTGGTGCACGAGCAGGCGTGGGCGGCGGCGGTCGACTGCGGTGACCCGCTGGAGCAGGCGTGGGCGCTGTACTACCGGTCGGCCATCGAACGGCGCCTGGGACGGTTGGACGAGGCGAGGGCGTTCGCCGTGCGGGCCGTGGAGGGGTTCGAGGCGGCGGGCGACGAGCTGTCGGTGCAGTTCGCCCTGTCGAACCTGGGGATCCTGCTGCACCTGTTCGGCCGGTACGCCGAGTCGGCCGAGGTGCACCGCAAGTGCGTGGCCTTCCACCGCGCCCGCGTCGAGGAGAAGCCGGACGGGCACGACCGCGAGACGCTGGCGGTGAACCTGCTGCGGCTGGCCGCGAACCTGATCGCGCTGCGGGACTGGGACGGGGCGCGCGCGGCGTCCGAGGAGGCGCTGGTGCTGGCGCGGTCGTCGCAGGCGCGCAACACCGAGTCGGACGCGCTGTTCCGGCTCGGCGCGGTGCTGCACGGGCAGGGCGACGCGGCGGACGCGGTCGTGCGGCTGCGGGAGGCCGTGGCCGCGGTCAACCCGATGCGCACGACGGCGCTGGTGGAGATGCTGGGCCTGCTCGCGACCGCGCACGACGACCTCGGCGAGCACGACCTGGCCAGGTCGTGCCGGTCGCGGGCGCTGGACATCTGCTCGCGGTCGGAGACCGCGACGACGCGCGCGTTCGCCGACGAGCTGCGCCGGGCGCTGGACGCCCCGCCCGAGGTGCGGCGCGACGGGCACGCGTGACGCGGACCGGGACCGCCACCGGAGGGCGGCCCCGGTCGTCGGGTCAGTCGCCGAGCACGGCCAGCGCGTCGATCTCCACCAGCAGGCCTGCCGGGAGGCCCACGTACACGGTCGTGCGGGCGGAGTACGGCTCGGTCATGAACTCGCCGTAGGCGTCGTTCATCTCGCCGAAGTGGGCGGTGTCGGTGAGGTACACGCGCAGCATCACGACGTCGTCGAAGCTCGCGCCCGCGGCCTCCAGCACGGTGGCCACGTTGCGCAGGGTCTGCGCGGTCTGCTCCTTCACCGTGTCGCCGACGATCGCACCGGTCTCGGCGTCGAACGCGACCTGACCGGCGACCTGGAGGATGTTGCCCTTGCGGACGGCCTGCGAGAACTTCGCGATGGGCTTGGGCGCGGAGTCGGTGTGGATCTCGATCTTCGGCAAGGTGGGAACCTCTCTAGTCGCGCGGCGTGTAGCCGCACTCGATGGACGCCGCTCGCGCCGTGGCGAGCAGGTTGGGCACGAGGGCCAGCAGGCCCTCGAGGTCGAGCAGCACCTTGGGGACGGACATCGAGACGGCCGCCACCACCTCACCGCGGGAGCCGCGGATCGGCGCGCCGATGCAGTGGATGAAGTCCTCGTGCTCGGAGTTGTCCATCGCGTACCCGCGGTCGCGCACGCGTTCCAGCTCGGCCAGGTACGCGGTGGGGTCGGTGATCGTGTTCGCGGTGAGCCTCGGGTACTCCATGGACTCGGCGATCTCGCGCCGCTTGGCCTCCGGCAGGTCCGCCAGCAGCACCTTCGCCACGGCCGTGCAGTGCAGCGGCGCGCGGCGGCCGACGCGGGAGTACATGCGCATCGGGTGCGTGCTGTCGTACTTGTCGATGTAGATCACCTCGCCGCCCTCGTAGCTCGCGAGGTGGACGGTGTAGCCGGTGAGCGCGTTCAGCTCGCGCAGCGCGGCTTCGGCGCTGCGGCGGACGTCCCGCTCCTCCAGCGCGCGGTTGGCGAGGTCGAACAGCGCGGTGCCGAGCCGGTAGTGGTGCACGCCCTCGCGCTGCACGAACCGGTGCGACTCCAGGGTTCTCAGCAGCCTCAACGCGGTCGACTTGTGCACGTCGACCACGCCGGACAGCTCCTCCAGCGTCTTGGGGCCGGTCGCGAGCTCGCCGACGAGCGTCAACGCGCGGTCCAGGCTCTGGCTCATGGGCTCTCCCGTAGGTGCGCCGCAGCCCAGGTGGGCCCGTCGGCGTCGAGCAGCGGTCCGGTGACCGCGGCGGGCAGCGGCCGCCCGACGTCCTCGGTGGTCAACAGCACGGCGGCCGCCTGGAGGTGACCCGCACGCAGTCGCCTGGCCGGAGGGTTCCCGGCCAGGTGGGCGGCAAGATAACCCGCCGCGAACGCGTCACCCGCGCCGACCGGCTCGACCACGTCCACGCGCAGCGCGGGCTGGTAGGTGTGGACGTCGCCCTCGACGAGCGTGGCGCCCCTCTCCCCCTGCTTCACGACGATGCTCGCCGGGTCGGGGAGCAGGGCGCGCAGCTCGTGCGGGTCGCCGGTCCCCCACACCGCCTCGGCCTCGTCGGCACCGGCCAGGACCACGTCGGCGGCGTTGGCCAGCTCGCGCAGCACGGCCGGGTCGCGGTCGCGCCACAGCGCGGGCCGCCAGTTGAGGTCGAACGACACCAGGTGACCGTCCCGCGGTCCGGTCAGGACCTCCCGCAGCAGTGCGAGGCAGCTGTCGGACAGGGCCGCGGTGATGCCGCTGACGTGCACCAGCCGCACGTCCGCGAGGTCGACGCCGTCCAGCGCCCCCGGTCCCAGCGCCGAGGCGGCGGACCCCCGCCGGTAGTAGCGGACCGGGCTCCCCGAGGCGTCGGCCTCCTTCACGTACAGGCCCGTCGGCCGGTCCGGGTCGACGTGCACGGCGCTCACGTCCACGCCCGCGCCGCCGACCTCGTCCAGCACGGCGCGACCGAACGCGTCCGCGCCGACCGCGCTCACCCACGAACTGGTGACGCCCAGTCGGGCGAGATGACAGGCCACATTGGACTCGGCGCCGCCGATCGCCCTGCTCCAGTGTCGTACGCCGTGCGCGGGACCGGGTTCGGCAGGCACCATCACGACCATCGTCTCGCCCAGGCAGACCACACCGCCCGCTTGTTCGAACCTCATCCGCTTCTTTCCTCCGGACTTGCTCGTTGACGGCGGGTCAGGCGAATGTTACACACTTCAGCATCACATCGCGCAATAGCCGTTGCAAAATATGCAACGTGAGGAGCGAGACACGTGCACTCCGCCGACATCGATCGGACCGCGGTAGCCGCGCTGCGCGCGGAACGCGTCGACTGGCAGTTCAAGGGCTTGCCGAGCTCGACGTTCGGCGCCACCGTGGGCGAGGTCGCCGACCGGCGCCTCGACCTGTTCGCCGACGGCTTCGTCGGCCCGCTGGTGGTGCTCGACGCCGAAGCGCTGGAGCACAACCTCACGACGATGGCGGGGTGGTGCGCCAGGCACGGCGTCGCGCTGGCGCCGCACGGCAAGACCACGATGGCGCCGCAGCTGTTCGCCCGCCAGCTCGACCACGGCTCGTGGGCGATCACGGCGGCCAACGCCAGCCAGCTCAGGGTGTACCGGGCGTTCGGCGTGAGCCGGGTGCTGCTGGCCAACCAGCTCGTCGACCCCGCCGCGCTGCGGTGGCTGGCCGACGAGCTGGCGGCCGACCCGGCGTTCGAGTTCACCTGCTGGGTGGACTCGGTGGCAGGGGTGCGGGCGATGACCGAGGCGCTGGGGTCCGCCTCCCGACCGGTCGACGTGCTCGTGGAGCTCGGCGCGACCGGCGGCCGGACCGGGGCGCGCGACGCGGACACCGCCGTCGCGGTGGCGCAAGCGGTTGCGGAGAGCCCGGCGCTGCGGCTCGTCGGCGTCGGCGGGTACGAGGGCGCGCTCGCGCACGACGCGTCCGAGCAGGCGAAGTCCACAGTGGACGCCTATCTTGACGCGGTGCGCGACCTGGTGCTGCGGCTGCACGGCGAGGGCCGGTTCGACGGCGTCGACCAGGTGATCGTCACGATCGGCGGCAGCGCGTACTTCGACCAGGTCGCCGCGGCGCTGACCCGGCCGTGGCCGGAGGACCTGCCGGTGCTGCCGGTGGTGCGCAGCGGCGCCTACGTGACGCACGACGACGGTTTCTACCGCGGCATCTCGCCGCTGGGCAGGACCGAGGGCGAGCAGCCGTTCCGGTCCGCGCTGCGGGCGTGGGCGCAGGTCACGTCGAAGCCGCAGGCCGACCTGGCGCTGCTGACGATCGGCAAGCGCGACGCGTCGTTCGACGAGGGCCTGCCGGAGCCCCAGGTCGTGCGGTCGGCGGGGGTGGAACGGCCGCTGAGGGGCGCGACCGTGACGGCCCTGAACGACCAGCACGCGTTCCTGGCGATCGGCGACGACACCGTGGAGGTCGGGGACTGGATCGGGCTCGGCCTGTCCCACCCGTGCACCGTGTTCGACAAGTGGCGGCTCATCCCCGTGGTCGACGGCACGACCGTCGTCGACCTCGTCCGGACCTACTTCTAGGGAGCAGGCGTGGACATCGTCTTCAAGGGCGCGCGGGTCGTGGACGGCACCGGCGCACCCGAGCACCGGGCGGACGTCGGCGTGCGCGACGGCCGGATCGCGGAGATCGGCGACCGGCTGTCCGGCGGGCGGACCGTCGACGCCGACGGGCTCGTGCTGGCTCCCGGTTTCATCGACATGCACTCGCACTCGGACCTCCAGGTGCTGGCGAACCCCGACCACCTGGCCAAGGTGTCGCAGGGCGTGACCAGCGAGGTGCTCGGCCAGGACGGGCTGTCGTACGCGCCCGTGGACGACGCCGTGCTGGAGACCCTGCGCGGTCAGCTCGCGGGCTGGAACGACGACCCGCCGGGCTTCGACTGGAACTGGCGGTCGGTCGGCGAGTACCTGGACCGGCTCGACCGGGGCATCGCGGTGAACGCCGCCTACCTGGTGCCGCAGGGCACCGTGCGGATGCTCTGCGTCGGCTGGGAGGACCGGCCCGCGACCGACGCCGAGGTCGACCGGATGCGGACCGTCGTCGCGCGGTCGCTGCGGGAGGGCGCGGTGGGGCTCTCGTCCGGCCTCACCTACACGCCCGGCATGTACGCGAGCACGTCGGAACTGGTCCAGCTCTGCCAGGTCACCGGGTCGCTGGGCGGCTACTACAGCCCGCACCACCGCAGCTACGGCGCGGGCGCGCTGGAGGCGTACGCGGAGATGGTCCAGGTGTCGCTCGACTCCGGCTGCCCGCTGCACCTCGCGCACGCCACGATGAACTTCCCGGTGAACGAGGGCCGCGCGGGTGAGCTGCTGACGCTGCTCGACGACGCCATCGCGGCCGGTGCGGACATCTCGCTCGACACCTACCCGTACCTGCCCGGCGCGACCTACCTGTCGGCGCTGCTGCCGAGCTGGGCCACCGAGGGCGGCCCCGAGGCGACGCTGGCCCGGCTGTCCGACGCGGACGCGCGCGAGCGGATCAGGGTGGAGATCGAGGAGACCGGGTCGGACGGCTGCCACGGCGTGCCCGTCGACTGGAACTCCATCGAGATCAACGGCGTGCGGCGCGCGGAGAACGCGCACCTGGTCGGCCGCAGCGTCGCCGCGTCGGCGACGAGCGCGGGCCGGGCGGCGTCGGAGGTGTACTTCGACACCCTGGTGGCCGAGCGGCTCGGCACGTCGTGCCTGATGCACGTCGGCCACGAGGGCAACGTGCAGGCGATCATGCGCCACCCGGCCCACACCGGCGGCAGCGACGGCCTGCTGGTCGGCGACCGGCCGCACCCGCGCGCGTGGGGCACCTTCCCGCGCTACCTCGCGCGCTACGTGCGGGAGCTGGGCGTGCTCGGCCTGGAGGACTGCGTCTCCCACCTCACCGGGCGGGCCGCGAAGCGGCTGCGCCTGACCGACCGCGGCCTCGTGCGCGAGGGCTACGCGGCGGACCTGGTCCTGTTCGACCCGGAGGAGGTCGCGGACACCGCGACCTTCGACAAACCCCGGCAGGCGGCTGCCGGCATCCCGTACGTGCTCGTCAACGGGGTGCCGGTGATCGACGGCGGTACGCACACCGGGGCGCTGCCCGGCCATTCCCTGCGCAACAACGGGAGCACGATGTGATCAACTGGCTGCAACACGAAACGGGCGGCCTGCTGACGCTGTCCGCGATCAGCATCGCCCTGCTGCTGATCATGATCATCCGGTACAAGGTCGAGCCGTTCATCGCCCTGCTGATCGCCGGTCTGCTCGTGGCGCTCGCCGCGGGCCTGCCGGTGGAGACCCTGGTCGGATCGGCCCAGAAGGCGTCGGGATCACTGCTGGAGGGCGGCTTCGGCGGCATCCTCGGGCACATCGCGTCGATCATCGGCCTCGGCACGCTGCTCGGCGCGATCCTGGAGGCGTCCGGTGGCGCCCAGGTGCTGACCGGGTCGCTGCTGCGGGCGTTCGGCGAGAAGCGCGCGCCGCTCGCGATGGGTCTGGCCGGTCTGATCTTCGGTGTGCCGGTGTTCTTCGACATCGGCATCTTCGTGCTGGCGCCGCTGGTCTACGTGGCGGCCAAGCAGGGCGGCAAGTCGATCGTGCTGTACGCCATGCCGCTGCTCGCGGGCCTGTCGGTCATGCACGCGTTCATGCCTCCCCACCCCGGCCCGGTGGCCGCGGCCGGTCTGCTGAAGGTCGGCCTCGGCTGGATCATCATCATGGGCCTGGCCTGCGCGATCCCGGCGTGGTTCGTCGGCGGCATCCTGTACTCCACGTGGATCGGCAAGCGGATCAACGTTCCCGTGCCCGAGGAGATGCTGGCCGCCGCCGAGGAGGCGCGGGGCGACGACGAGGTGGAGAACCCGCCGTCGCTCGGCCTGGTGCTGGGGATCATCGCGATCCCGCTGGTGCTGATCCTCGCGGGCACGTTCGGCAGCATCCTGCTGGCCAAGGGCTCCCGCCTGTACGGGGTGTTCACGTTCTTCGGCACGCCCGCGGTCGCGCTGACCATCGCGGTGCTGCTGGCCACGTGGCTGCTCGGCTACCGCCGCGGCATGACCCGCGACCAGCTCACCGAGCTGACCGGCAAGTCGCTGCGCCCGGTCGGCATGATCCTGCTCGTCGTCGGCGCGGGCGGCTTCTTCGGCGCCGTGCTCTCCGCGACCGGCGTCGGCAAGGTGCTCGCCACGTCGCTGTCGGACATGGGCCTGCCGGTGATCGCGCTGGCCTACGTCATCAGCTGCGGCATGCGCATCGCGCAGGGGTCGGCCACCGTCGCGATCGTCACGACCACCGGCATCGTCGCGCCGGTCGTGGCGGACCTGGACTACTCGCAGCCCCAGCTGGCGCTGCTGGTCATGTCGATCGCGGCGGGCTCGATCATCGCCTCGCACGTGAACGACGGCGGCTTCTGGATCGTCTCGCGGTACTTCGGCCTGTCGGTCAAGGAGACGCTCCAGACGTGGACCGTGCTGGAGACCGTGCTGTCCGTGGTCGGCTTCATCATGGCCGCGGGGCTCAGCCTGGTCGTCTAACCGCCCTCCCGCTGACGAAGGCCCGCCCGGCGAGTTCGCCGGGCGGGCCTTTCGGCGTATTCGGTCACCCGTTCAGCCCAGCTCGGCGCTGTCGAATAGCGACATCGATCATCTCGCCAAAAAATGAATCAACTTTAAGACCGTGCCGCACTAGTGCGGTCTTGGCCAACGACATCCACGACCGTGCACCACAGCCCGGAAATCCACTCCGCAGCGTCTACCACCTGGCCGCGAATTCACCCGAAACGGGGAACGCGACCACACTTTCTCGTCAATGATGGACGTGCCGCCGGGCTGGAGGTCACCGACCGCCCACACCCTCGATTGGGTGCCACCACTACCGAATCAACCGTTCCCTGCGGCAGACTTTCGACCGCACCCGAAGTCGCGTCTCATGATCCCGGGACAGGTCGACGTGCTTTCGGCAGTGCGAAACCGGCGTTCGTGGAATTGTTTCACACCCTTTTCCACGCCGCCGTGCCCCGGCGAAAGAATTCTTCCACACAGGGAGTGGAATGCAGATGGCAGGAACCCAGTACACCCTTCGCGTCATCAACAACTCATCGAACCTCGTCGACATGTGCACCTACCAGAAGGACCCGGACATCGGCGTCCCGAACGTCATGTCGCTCGCCTGGTTCGCGAAGCCCGCGCACCCGACGACGACGGTCGTGTTCCGCTGGACGATCGACTACTCGTTCGTCTGGTCGGAGACGGGCAGGCTCATCCCCGGCGTCTTCTTCGACGCCTCGCAGTCGTGGCCCGCCGACCCGAAGGTCGTCGGCGTCTCGTCCGAAACCCAGGCGGGCAACCAGATCGGGCTCTCCCACGAGGGCGGCGCCTACAACTTCACGAAGACGCCCACCGCCGGAGCGCAGGCGGGGTCGCTC
Source organism: Umezawaea sp. (assembly GCF_057122925.1). Taxonomy (NCBI): domain Bacteria; kingdom Bacillati; phylum Actinomycetota; class Actinomycetes; order Pseudonocardiales; family Pseudonocardiaceae; genus Umezawaea; species Umezawaea sp. The sequence continues at coordinate 70,276 of NZ_DBNGPQ010000111.1, forward strand.
TACGTCAAGGAGGACGCGAGCATCCCGCTGAAGCAGGCCAGCGTCGGCATCGGCATGTCCGGGTCGGGCACGTTCGTCGTCCAGTCCCAGCCGAACCTGAACCTGACCTTCACCCCGCACCCGGTCTACTACCTCGCCGCGGGCACCTACACCCAGGGCGAGGTGCTCGACATCGGGTCGGTCACCAACCCGACGCCCATCCGGTTCCCGGCGGGCATCTACTCGGTGACCGCGACGCTCAACGAGGACAACACCTGGACGGTGAACCCGACCAGCGGCCTGAACGCGTTGGAGCACAAGCAGGTCATGGGCTCCCGGCGGGAAAGCGGTTCGGCGGTGAAGCGATGAGCGAGACCACCGGAACCACGTCGCGGGACGGGGACAGCGGGGCGCTGGAGTTCCCGGAGGGCCACTACACCGACGTGAGGATCTACCCGATCCTGGGAGGTCCCGGTTCGCTGAGCGGCGGCACCGGCACCTTCTCCTCGTTCGGGACCTTCTCGGCCGGGCAGTTCAGCCCCGGTGACCTGCCGAGGATCGGCGACCACTACAACATCATGGCCACCCACGAGGGCGTCAACTACAACTTCTCGCGGTGGAAGTGCACCCACTCGGGTGGCACGAGCGACTTCCGGGAGAACTAGCCCACAGCGCGAGGGGCCCGTCGGGTGCGACCACCCGGCGGGCCCCTCGTCGTGGGACTAGACGCCTGCCTTCTTGCCCTCCGGGGTGGAGGCGAACCACGTGCCGCCGACGCCCTGGCCCTTGGCCTCGCCGCAGACCTCGTCCTCCGCGAAGGTGTACAGCGGCTTGCCCGCGATGGTGAGCTGCTTGCCGCCGTCGTCACGGGTGATCGTGCTGACCAGGACCTTGTCGACGCCCTGGACCTCGAAGCCGTCGGACGTCACCAGGGCCGGGGGCCACTTGACCGCGCAGTCGCCGGAGCAGTTGGAGACGTCGGCGGCGTCCTTGTCGAACGTGTACAGGGTCATGCCGCCCTTGTCGGTCAGCACGGTGCCCAGGTTGCCGACCGACGCCGTCGTCAGCGCGATCTCCTTGTTCTCGGTGGCCTTCTGCCCGTCGGGGGCCGCCGCGAACCACGTGCCCTTGAAGCCCTGGCTCTTGGCGTCGCCGGGGGCCTTGTCCTCGACCGACGTGTAGAGCGGCCAGCCCTTCGCCGTGACCTGCTTCTTCCCGTCCTTGCGCAGCACCGTGCCGAGGGAGGCCTTGTCGACGCCCTTCACCGCGATGTCGTCCGACGTCGTCAGCACCGGCGGGAACTTCGCCGCGCAGTCGCCCTCGCAGTTGGAGACCGAGGGGCTGGTGGTGTCCTTGTCGAAGCGGTACACCGTCAGACCGGCACCGCTGGTCAGCACCGTGCCCAGACCGGGAACGACCGCCGTCGCGAGCACCGGCTCGGCCCCCTCAGCCGTGTTCTGGCTGGCCTTCTCGCCCTCCGGCGTCGCCGCGAACCACACACCGCCGACACCCTGCCCCTTGGTGTCACCGGGCCCGGTGTCCTTCGCGAACTCGTAGAGCGCCCACCCCGCGACCGTCAACTGCTTGGTGCCGTCCTTGCGCGTCAACGTCGACACCAGCGCCTTGTCCACGCCCTGCACCTCAAGATCCCCCTCGGGGGCGAGCGCGGGCGGCCACTGCGCCTCGCAGTCGTCGACGCACGTGGACGTCGGTGGATCCGTCCGGTCCTCGTCGAACCGGTACAACGTCTTGCCGTTGCTCCCGGTCAACACCTGACCGAGGTCCCCCACCGTCGCCGACGTCAGCGCGACGACCTTGCCCTGCACCAACTTCTGCGCGTCGGAGGCGGCGTTGGGCGAGCCCGCGGTGGTCGCGGCCTGGCCGCAGGCGCTCAGCAGCGTGAGCCCGAGAACAGCCGCTGCCCCGAAAATGGACGCACGAATACCAGACATGGTGCCAACCTCCTTGGATGGTCGCTCGCACCCCTTGTTCACGGCGACCGACTGCCCACAACACGGACAGCCCCGGAGAATGGTTCAAAACTCGTCGAAGATTTTTTCCAGCCCCACGACCAGCACCGACGGTCACCGCCGCGACACGGCCCCCTTGGCGAACCCGGCCAGGTACGTCACCAGCCCCCGCCGCCCGTGCCGCATCATCATCTGGTGGTTGGCCACCAGCGCGGGCCGCACCAACGGCCCGAGCGCCCGGAGCAACGGCTTCCCCACCACCACCTCCTGCTCGTACACCAACCGAGCCCCACCACCCCACGACTGGACCCGCCACCCGACCGTGCCGTTCAGATCACCGGAAAGATCAGCGACCAGCACGAGCCGCTCCGCATCCCTGGTGTGGTGACTGGCCTCGAACACCAACTCGTAGGGAAGAACGGACCGACAACACAACTCGGCCCGCTCCTCCCCCACCTGAACAGCCCGACGCACCTCAGGCCACCAGAGCGGGTAACTGGCGAGATCCGCGAGAACGTCAAAAGCATCAGCGGGCGGACAGTCGACCAACCAAACGCTGCGAAAACGGTAGTGGTGAGAAAACACCGGGCAAGTATCACCAACCCACCAGCCAACTTGCCCATCAGGCAGAACCACTTCACCCGTTCGGCGGCCGAACTCTACTCAGAGCACATCCCCAGCACCCGCAACCAACCCACAACCCAAAGCGGGCCACCGCCTTCCCTGGAGCAGTGGCCGATTTACTCGGGGGATTTGCCCCTTGCCCTGGTAGATCGGGCAGGGTGACACCACCTGCCCGTGAGCCCGATCAAGGGGGCAGATCGAGGGGTCCCCGAGTCACACCGGCCACCACCGCTGGGACTGGAGAAAACTAGTGCCTACCCGCGAAGTGGGTGTGGCCGATCCGCTTTGACCTTGGGTTCGTCATCCGCAGGCACGAACCGACCGACGAGCAGTGGTAGACGATCGAGCCGCTGCCCGTCTCGGGCGCGCAAGGCCGTCCGCGGATGGACAGCCCTCGGGTGACCGACGGGATGCTGTTCAAGGCCACGACAGGTGACACCTGGCGGGGCCTGCCGCAACGGCACCCTCACCACGCTGGTCGGGAAGGCGCGGGTGGTCTCCGAGGCGATCGACGACCTCGACCGCGAGGTGTCGGTGCGGTCCGGCATCGTGCATGGCCTGCATCGCGTTCCGACGACCGGGCCCCGGCCGCCCGGTGACCAGGCCCGCACCGCCTGCACACGACGCACCGTGGTCGACCGCTGCTTCAACCGGCTCAGGCAGTTCCGCGCCATCGCCACCCGCTTCGACAAGACCCCCGTGCCCTACTTGGCGGTCGCTGTCGGCCGCGCACGGCGTCCGGGCAAGGCGACTCCACGGCACACCGGACCGTCCGCCTCACCGCCGGATCACGGCGGTGACCCCGGAGAGGACCGACCACCAGGCCACCAGGCCACCAGGCCACCAGGCCACCAGGAAGAAGGATTCCGCCAGCGGCCGGTCTCGTCCGTTCCCGCGCGCCACAGACAACGCGACACCGTCGACCGAAGCCATGGCGTGGCCGGGCCACCCGCATGGCCGCCCGACGGTCGCCCCTAAACCCCAACCCCCTCCAACACATTCCTCAAGAACTGCCCCGTGTAACTGGCCTCCACGCCGGCGACCTGCTCAGGAGTCCCCTCCGCGATGACCATCCCGCCACCGGACCCACCCTCGGGCCCCATGTCCACGACCCAGTCCGACGTCTTGATGACGTCCAGGTTGTGCTCGATCACCACAACGCTGTTCCCCTTGTCCACCAAGCCGTTGATCACCCCGAGCAGCTTCCGGATGTCCTCGAAGTGCAATCCGGTCGTCGGCTCGTCGAGGATGTACACCGTCCGCCCCGTCGACCGCTTCTGCAACTCCGAGGCCAGCTTCACGCGCTGGGCCTCACCACCCGACAGCGTCGGCGCGGGCTGACCGAGGCGCACGTACCCGAGCCCCACGTCGACCAGCGTCCTCAGGTGCCGGTGGATCGCGTTGATCGGCTCGAAGAACGAGGCCGCCTCCTCGATGGGCATGTCCAGGACTTCGGAGATCGTCTTCCCCTTGTAGTGCACCTCCAGGGTCTCCCGGTTGTACCGGGCCCCCTTGCACACCTCGCAGGGCACGTACACGTCCGGCAGGAAATTCATCTCGATCTTGATCGTGCCGTCGCCCGCGCACGCCTCGCAGCGCCCGCCCTTGACGTTGAACGAGAACCGCCCCGGCAGGTAGCCCCGGACCTTCGCCTCGGTGGTGGAGGCGAACAGCTTCCGGATGTGGTCGAACACCCCGGTGTAGGTGGCCGCGTTCGACCGAGGCGTGCGCCCGATGGGCGACTGGTCGACCTGCACCAGCTTGTCGACCTCCTCCAGACCCTTGATCCGGGTGTGGCGGCCGGGGACCTGCCGAGCCCCGTTCAGCTTGTTCGCCAGCACGGTGGCCAGGATGTCGTTGACCAGCGTCGACTTGCCCGACCCCGACACCCCGGTGACCGACACCAGGCACCCCAGCGGGAACGACACGTCGATCCCGCGCAGGTTGTGCTCCCGAGCGCCGACCACGGTCAGCTGCCGCTTCTTGTCGACCTTCCGCCGGGCCTCCGGCATCGGGATCTGCTTCCGACCGGACAGGTACGCCCCGGTCATCGACTCCTTGTTCTTCAGCAGCGCCTTGTACGGCCCGCTGTGCACCACGTGCCCGCCGTGCTCGCCCGCGCCGGGCCCGATGTCGACCACCCAGTCGGACGTGCGGATCGTGTCCTCGTCGTGCTCCACGACGATCAGCGTGTTCCCGAGGTCCCGCAGCCGGATCAGCGTGTCGATCAACCGGTGGTTGTCGCGCTGGTGCAGCCCGATGGACGGCTCGTCCAGCACGTACAGCACGCCGACCAGCCCGGACCCGATCTGCGTCGCCAGGCGGATCCGCTGCGCCTCGCCACCCGACAGGGTGCCGGACGCGCGGTCGAGCGACAGGTACGTGAGCCCGACGTCCAGCAGGAAGTGCAGCCGCGCCTGGATCTCCTTCAGCACGGCGCCCGCGATCATCGACTCGCGCTTGCCGAGCTTCAACCCGTCCAGGAACTCCGAGCACTCGGACACGCTCATCGCGCAGACCTCGGCGATGGACTTGTCGCCCTTGCGGCCGTGGTGCAGCGTGACGGCCAGGATCTCGGGCTTGAGCCGCGTGCCCTGGCACGTCGGGCAGGGCACCTCCCGCATGTAGCCCTCGTACTTCTCCCGCATGTACTCGGACTCGGTCTGCTCCTGGCGGCGCTCCAGGAACGGGATGACGCCCTCGTAGTTCGCGTAGTACGAGCGCTCGCGGCCGTACCGGTTCTTGTACCGGACGTGGACCTGCTCGTTCACGCCGTGCAGCACGGCCTTCTGGACCTTCGCGGGCAGCGAGCGCCACGGCGTGTCCATCCGGTACCCGATGGCCTCGCCGAGCGACTCCAGCAGCCTGATGAAGTAGTCGGCCGTCTGCCCGCCCGCCCACGGTGCGATGGCGCCGTCGCCGAGCGACAGCTCGTCGTCCGGCACCACCAGTTCGGGGTCGACCTCCTTGCGCACGCCGAGACCGGTGCACGCGGGGCACGCGCCGTAGGGCGAGTTGAACGAGAACGAGCGCGGTTCGAGGTCCTCGATCGCGAGCGGGTGGCCGTTGGGGCAGGCCAGGTGCTCGGAGAAGCCGCGCTCCCGCTCGGGGTCGGTCTCGGGCAGGTCGACGAACTCCAGGACGACGAGCCCGTCGGCCAGCCTCAACGCGGTCTCGACCGAGTCGGTGAGGCGCTGCTTGGAGCTGGCCTTCACCGACAGCCGGTCGATCACCACGGAGATCTCGTGCTTCTCCTGCTTCTTGAGCTTCGGCACCTCGGCCAGCGCGTACACCGTGCCGTCGACCTTCGCGCGCGAGTAGCCCTGGGCCTGGAGCGCGGAGAACAGGTCGAGGTACTCGCCCTTGCGACCGCGGATGACCGGCGCGAGGACCTGGAACTTGACGCCCTGCTCCATCGCGAGGACCTGGTCGACGATCTGCTGCGGCGTCTGCTTGCTGATCGGCTCGCCGCACGTCGGGCAGTGCGCCTTGCCCGCGCGGGCGTAGAGCAGGCGCAGGTAGTCGTACACCTCGGTGATCGTGCCGACGGTGGAGCGGGGGTTGCGGCTGGTCGACTTCTGGTCGATCGACACCGCCGGTGACAGGCCCTCGATGAAGTCGACGTCCGGCTTGTCCATCTGCCCCAGGAACTGGCGCGCGTACGCGGACAGCGACTCCACGTAGCGCCGCTGGCCCTCGGCGAAGATCGTGTCGAACGCGAGGCTTGACTTGCCCGACCCGGACAGGCCGGTGAACACGATGAGCGCATCCCGCGGCAGGTCCAGATGGACGTCCCGCAGGTTGTGCTCCCGCGCGCCGCGGATGATCAATCGGTCGGCCACCAGATCCCACCCTCGGGTCTTTCCCAGAATTAGCGCTCACCCGAGCGCCGCTGGCAACTGTAGCCAGGGGGTCCGACAAAAGTTCGAGGGGCGGGGACCACCTACGGGCGAAATCCGCGTTGCCGCTGCTCCTTGGTTATCCGCTTCCACCA
>NZ_DBNGPQ010000112.1:0-11079 GCF_057122925.1 Umezawaea sp.
CCCTCGGCGACTTCACCGAGTTCGTCCGCACCGCCCGGGACCGCGGCATCCGGGTGATCGCCGACCTCGTCGTCAACCACACCTCCGAGGACCACCCGTGGTTCAAGGACGCCCGCTCCGGCCGGGACTCCGCCCACCGCGACTGGTACGTCTGGGCGGACCAGCCCCCCGAGGACGGTCCCAAGGGTGTGGTCTTCCCCGATGCGGAGGACAGCCTGTGGGAGTACGACAAGGGCAGCGGCCAGTACTACCTGCACCGCTTCTACAAGCAGCAGCCCGACCTCAACGTCGCCAACCCCGAGGTCCGCGACGAGATCGCCAAGGTCATGGGCTTCTGGATGGAGCTGGGCCTCTCCGGTTTCCGGGTGGACGCCGTCCCGTTCCTCCTGGAGACCGACGGCCAGGCCGACGCCGTGGACCTCCCGGACCCCCACGACTACCTCTGCGACCTGCGAGCCTTCCTCAACCGCCGCAACGGCGAGGGCGTCCTGCTCGGCGAGGTCAACCTCCCGTACGCGGACACCATGAAGTTCTTCGGCAACGCCGAGGGCGTGGGCGACGAGCTGACGATGTGCTTCGACTTCATCGGCATGCAGCAGATGTACCTCTCCCTGGCGCGCAAGGACGCGGGCGCGCTGGCCAAGGTCCTGACCGAACGCCCCACCCCGCCCAGGGACGCCCACTGGGCCACCTTCGTCCGCAACCACGACGAACTCACCCTGGACAAGCTCACCGACTACGAACGCAAAGAGGTCTTCGAAGCCTTCGGCCCGGACCAGAACATGCAGCTCTACGACCGGGGCCTGCGCAGGAGGCTCCCGTCGATGCTGGAGGGCGACCAGCGCAGGATCCGCATGGTCTACAGCCTCCTCTTCTCCCTGCCGGGCACCCCGGTCCTCTTCTACGGCGAAGAGATCGGCATGGCCGAAAACCTCGCGGCAGAGGGCAGGCTGGCGGTACGCACCCCCATGCAGTGGTCGGACGACCCCAACGGCGGCTTCTCCACAGCGGACAAGAAATCCCTGCCGGGCCCAGTGGTCACGGGGGAATTCGGCCCGAAGAACATCAACGTCCAATCGCAGCAACGCGACCAGACCTCACTGCTCAACTGGATCCGCCAACTCGTAGAGCGCTACCGAGACTGCCCGGAACTGGCCTGGGGCGACTTCCAGGTGCTCAAGACCGAAGACCCGGCAGCCTTCGCGCACAGGTGCGACGCGGACGGCACGGTAGCGGCAGTGCACAATTTCAGTGACAAAAAAACAACAGTCACCCTGCCGCTCGCGGGATTCACCACGGCCGAAGACCTCTTGGTGGTGAAAACCACGAAAATCCCCAAGAACGGCAACCTGAAGCTGACCCTGGAACCCTACGACTGCCGCTGGTTCCGTCTGACCGAGCAGTGAGCCACGGCTTTCCCTGAACCGGTGGCCGATTGTGCTCGGGGGAGGTGACCCCCGCACCCCTTGATCGGGCAGGCAGCCACCACCTGCCCCTCAGCCCGATCAAGGGGTCGCACCGAGGGGCCCCGAGTCGCATCGGCCACCACCGCTGGAACCGGCGGCCACCCGATTCGCCAGGACCGGCGGCCACCCGATCCCCGTCCACCGACCGTCACACCAACCGATACCCATGAGCAGGCCGATTGGACACCCCGTACCGGGGCTGAACCTCGGCCTTCCCGATGGCCACCAAGTGCTCCAGGTACCGCCGAGCGCTCACCCGCGAAACCCCGGCCCGATCCCCGACCTCCTGCGCGGACATATCCCCCTCGTTGGCCCGCAAGGCCTCGGTGACCAACCGCAGGGTCACCGCCGACAACCCCTTCGGCAAAGCCCCACCCCTGGGCTTGCGCTGCCCGGCGGCCAACAGTTGGTCCACGGCATCCTGATCGAGAACGGACTCCCGCCCCACCCGCAGGACCTCGGCCCGCTGGGCCAGGTAGGCGTTCATCCGCTCCAGGAAAGCCCCGCGGGTGAACGGCTTCACCAGGTAGTGGTCCACTCCTCGGGACATGGCTTGCCGCACGGTCTCCACCTCCCGAGCGGCGGTGATGGCGATGACGTCCACCTGGGCACCGGACCGCGCCCGCAACCGGGCCAACACCTCCAACCCGGAGATGTCGGGGAGGTGGATGTCCAACAGCACCAGATCCGGGTGCAGCTCCTCCACGGCCCGCAGGGCGTCCATCCCGCGATGCGCCTCACCGACCACCGTGAACTCCGGCAACGTGTCCAGGAACGCCCGGTGCACGGCCGCCACGGCGAAGTCGTCGTCGACCACCAGGGTGCGAACGGTGCTCATGCGCCGACCCCCACCAGGGCGGGGAGCCAGACGTCGAACGAGGCCCCGCCCAACTCGGACCGGCCCACCTCGACGCTGCCGGACCGCCGCGAGACCACCCGCGACACCAGCGCCAGCCCGATGCCCCGGCCGTGCGCCCGTCGCGGCTGTTTGGTTGTGACGCCCAAGGTGAAGATCCTCCCGCGTTCCGCTTCGTCGATGCCCGGCCCGTCGTCCTCGACGAGGATGCGGACCCCGTCGTCGTCGGACCGGACGAGCACGGTGACCGTGCCGCCCGACCCCGCCGCGTCGACGGCGTTGTCGACCAGATTGCCCAACACCGTCAGCGTGTCGTCACCCGCCTCCCTCGTGACCGACGAATCGGGGGAGAACCGGAACGACACGCCGTGCTCGTGGGCGGTGCCCGCCTTCGCCAGCAGCAGCGCCGCCAGCGCCGGGTCCGCCATCGCGCGGTCGACGGTCGCCGACGTGAGCGAGCCCGCGCCGCCGACGCGTTCGATGTAGCGCACGGCGTCGGCGGGCCGGTCGAGTTCCAGCAGGCCGCCGATCACGTGCAGGTGGTTGGAGAACTCGTGCGCCTGGGTCCGCAGCACCTCGGTCACGGTGCGCTGGCCGTCCAGTTCGCGCAGCGCGTCGTACAGCTCGGTGCGGTCGCGCAGGGTCAGCACGACGCCGACCGGGCGGCCCTGCGACTTGGCGGTCATGCGGTTGGCGACCAGCACGCGCTCACCGGCCAGGACCAACCGATCGGTCACGTCCTCGACCACCCTGGCCAGGTCCAGCAGGCCGCCGCGTTCCAGCACCTGCGCCGCGGGCAGCCCGGTGGGGTCTTCGCGCAGGTCCAGAAGCCGCATCGCCTCGTCGTTGACCAGCACGAGGTGGTCGCGGTCGTCGACCGCGACGACGCCCTCGCGGATGCCGTGCAGCATGGCGTCGCGGGTCTCCAGCAGCTGGGCGATCTCCGCGGGCTCCAGCCGGAACGTGCGCCGCCGGATCGTCTTGGTCACCATCGCGGCGCCGAGCGAGCCGATCAGCGCCGCCGCCGCGAGCCAGCCGATCAGCTCGGGCAGGTCGTCGGCGAAGTCGGCCGCCAGCTGGGTCTCCAGGATGCCGACCGACGCGATGCCGATGATCGTCCCGTCGGTGGCCCTGATCGGCACCTTCGCCCGCAGGGAGGTGCCCAGCGTTCCGGTCTCGGTGCCCACGAACACCTGGCCGGACAGCGCCGTGGACGGGTCCGTCGACACCTTCTGGCCGATCCGCGCGGGGTCCGGGTGGGCGTAGCGGTTGCCCGCGTTGTCGGTCACGACGACGTAGGTCACCCCGGACGCCTTGCGCAGCACCTCGGCGAGAGGCTGGATGATCTCGGCCGGGTGAGGCGCGTCGAACGCCTCGATCACGGACGGCAACCGTGCGACGCTCTCCGCCGTCGACAGCATCCGCCCCTTGTACGCCTCGCGGATCCGGTCGTTCTGGAGTTTCGCCGCGAGCAGACCGGCGGTGCACGTCGTGACCAGAACGATGACGACCTGGAGAGCCAGCAGGTAGACACCGAGGGAAAACGACCGTCGCATGGTGCGCATTCTGGCCCAATGCGCTTGTGAGCTGCTTCACGACCGTAACGACCAATACGACCGTTACTTCCAGTGGTGTATTCGTCACCGGACGAATGCCTACCCTCAGCCGCCACCGGGGCACGGAAGCCCCGGATACCCGGAAGGCGTACAACAATGTCGAGAATTCACACCCGTGGAGCGCGCACGGTGGCGGCCGCGACGATCGCGGTGAGTCTCGCGCTCGCGGGCTGTGGCGGCGCGAGCTCCTCCAGCTCGGTCGCGAAGCTGGAGATCATGGCCCCCGCGGATCCGGGCGGCGGCTGGGACCAGACCGCGCGGGCCATGCAGGCCAGCATCACCGGCGCGGATCTGGTCAAGTCCGTTCAGGTCAGCAACGTGGGCGGTGCCGGTGGCACGGTGGGCCTCCAGAAGCTGGCCAACGAGAAGTCCGACAGCTTCCTGATGATCACCGGTCTGGTGATGGTCGGCGCCGTCGAGACCAACGGTGTCGACAAGCGCCTGGAGGACGCGACCCCGATCGCCCGGCTCACCGCCGAGGACGAGGTCGTCGTGGTTCCCGCCGACTCGCCGTACCAGAAGATCGACGACCTGCTGGCCGACATCGCCGCCAAGGGCCAGGGCGTCTCGATCGCGGGCGGTTCCGCGGGCGGCACCGACCACATCCTCGCCGCGATGATGCTCAAGGCCAAGGGCATCGAGCCCGCGAAGCTCAACTACGTCCCGTTCTCCGGCGGTGGCGAGTCGCTCGCCGCGCTGCTGGGCAACAAGGTCAACGCGGGCATCTCCGGCGTCGGCGAGTACGCCGAGCAGATCAAGGCGGGCAAGCTCCGCGCGCTCGCGACCTCCGGCCCGAACGAGCACGCCGACCTCAAGGCCCCGACCCTCAAGGGCGCGGGCATGGCCGTCGAGCTGATCAACTGGCGCGGCGTGGTGGCCCCCGGCGGCATCTCCGTCGCCGCGAAGGACAACCTCGTCAAGCTGGTCACCGAGATGCACGACAGTGAGCAGTGGAAGGCGGAGCTGACCAAGAAGGGCTGGACCGACACCTTCCTGACCGGCCACGACTTCTCCAAGTTCCTCACGACCGAGATCAACACCATCCAGACCACGCTCAAGGAGATCGGGCTGGTGAAGTGACCGCTGTCGACACACCGACACCGGGCGCGGACCCGGTGCGCGGTCGGCAGATCGAGGAGTACGTCTTCGGTGGGCTGATCGTCGCACTGGGGATCTTCACGCTGGTCGAGGCGGGCACCATCCAGGTGCCCTCCTCGGCCAGCTCGGTCGGGCCCCGCGCGTTCCCCTACGCCGTCGGCTTCCTGCTCGTCGTGACCGGCTTGGCGGCCATCGTGGCCACCGCGCGCGGGAAGCTCGGCGAGCTGGAGGACGCGGAGGACGTGGACGCGAACGCGCGGACCGACTGGATGACCGTGGTGAAACTCCTGGCCTTCCTGGTCGCGCACCTCGTGCTGATCGACCTGGTCGGCTGGCCGGTCGCGGCGGCGCTGCTGTTCGCGGGCGCCGCCTGGACGTTGGGCGCACGACCGTGGTGGAAGGTGCTGCTGATCTCGGTGGTGCTCGCCGTGGTGATCCAGATCGTCTTCGCGTCCGGTCTCGGGCTCTCCCTGCCCGCCGGGATCTTTGAGGGAGTGCCACTCCTCGATGGATAACATCACGCTGCTGCTCGAAGGTTTCGCGACCGCGATGCAGCCGGAGTACCTGCTCTACGCGCTGCTCGGCGTCACGCTGGGCACCGCCGTCGGCGTGCTGCCGGGCATCGGCCCGGCGATGACGGTCGCACTGCTGCTGCCGTTGACCTACACGCTCGAACCGACCGCGGCGATCATCATCTTCGCGGGCATCTACTACGGCGGCATGTACGGCGGGTCGACCACGTCGATCCTGCTGAACACACCGGGCGAGTCGTCCTCGATCGTGACCGCGCTAGAGGGCAACAAGATGGCGAAAGCCGGGCGCGGAGCCGCCGCGCTCGCCACCGCGGCCATCGGGTCGTTCGTCGCGGGCACGATCGCCACGGTCCTGCTGACCGTGCTCGCGCCGACCATCGCGGACCTCGCGGTGACCCTCGGGCCACCCGACTACTTCGCGCTCATGGTCGTCGCGTTCATCACGGTCGCCGCGCTGCTGGGCTCCTCGGTCAGCCGGGGCCTCGCGGCGCTGGCGCTGGGCCTGTTCCTCGGCCTGGTCGGCACGGACACGCTGACCGGTCAGCCCCGGCTGACCCTCGGCCTGTCCACGCTGTCCGACGGCATCGACGTGGTCGTCGTCGCGGTCGGCGTGTTCGCCGTCGGCGAGGCGCTGTACGTGGCGTCGCGCCTGCGGCACGGGCCGGTCGAGGTGGTCCCGGTCGGCGGCAAGTGGATGACGAAGGAGTTCTGGTCCCGGTCGTGGAAGCCGTGGTTGCGCGGCACCGCCATCGGGTTCCCGATCGGCACCATCCCGGCCGGTGGCGCGGACGTCTCGACGTTCCTGTCCTACGCGGCCGAGAAGAAGCTCTCGAAGCGGCCCGAGGAGTTCGGCAAGGGCGCCATCGAGGGTGTCGCGGGACCGGAGGCGGCCAACAACGCGGCCGCGGCCGGTGTCCTCGTGCCGCTGCTGACGCTCGGCCTGCCGACCACGGCGACCGCGGCGGTCATCGTGGCGGCGTTCCAGAGCTACGGCATCCAGCCGGGACCGCTGCTGTTCACGAACAACTCGGCCCTGGTGTGGGCGCTCATCGCGAGCCTCTACATCGGCAACGTGATGCTCCTCGTGCTCAACCTCCCCCTGATCAAGATCTGGGTGAAGGTCCTGCAGATCCCGCGGCCGTACCTGTACGCGGGCATCCTGCTGTTCGCCGCGCTCGGCACCTACGCGGTGAACTTCGTCGTGCAGGACCTGATCGTGCTGCTGGTCATCGGCGTGATCGGGTTCTTCATGCGACGGCACGGCTACCCGATCGCGCCCGCCGTGGTGGGCATGATCCTGGGGCCGATGGCGGAGGAGCAGCTCCGCCGGACGTTGACGATCAGCCAGGGCGATCCCGTGGCCCTCGTCGACAGCACGTTCGCGATGGTCGCCTACAGCGTCCTCGCGCTCATCCTCGTCTCCGCGGCGGTGCTGAGGTTCCGCCGTGGCAGGGTGAAGGTCGCGGCATGATGATCTGATGCGATCGCCGCGGTGGACCTGGCCGGTGGTGACCCTCGTGGTCGCCACCGGCCTCTTCCTGTTCCTGGTGGGGGACGGGTGGGAGCTGGCCGACCAGAAGTCCAGCGTGCTCGGCATGGCCTTCGGCTGCGCGGGCCTGCTGCTGGCGCTCGCCCAGTGGTGGAGCGGACGCCGGACCGCGCCGGAACCACCCGACCTCGCCGCCGCCGTCCGCGCCCAGTGGCGGCAGGAGGAACGGGCGCGCGGCGTGCACGACCCGTACCCGCTGCCGGTCCGGTGGGACAACGCCCCACCGGAACTCGTGGACCACTGGCCAACGATCCACCGCGACCCGGACCGGGACGACCCGGTCGACCTCTCGGGCGCGCTGGACGACCTGGCCGAGGTCTACGCCGCCGTGCCGTCCGGACGGCTGGTGGTGCTCGGCGGACCGGGGTCGGGCAAGACGGTGGTCACGACCCGGTTCGTGCTCACCGCGGACACCGAGCGCGTCCCGGTGATCCTGCCCCTCGGGTCGTGGAACCCCGAGCAGGACCTGCGGTCCTGGCTGTCCGACGAGCTGGAGCGCCAGTACGGTCCCGAGGCCGCGGCGCTGGTCGCCGCCGAGCGCGTCCTCCCGGTGCTGGACGGCTTCGACGAGATCGCGCCGCACCTGCGCGACCGGGCGATCCGGGGGATCAACGCCTCCCTCGGCGCCGACGACCCGCTCGTGCTGACCAGCCGCGTGGCCGAGTACGCCGCCGCCGCGGACGTGGTCACCGGTGCCGCGGCGATCGTCCTGGCCGACCTCGACGCGGCCGACGTGGAGAAGTACCTGCGGCTGTCCACCAGGGGCGACAAGTGGGCACCCGTGCTCGACCGGCTGCTCCCGGTGCTGGGCACGCCGCTGATGACCACCCTGGCCCGCACGGTCTACGACACCGAGGACCCCGCCGAGCTGCTGGACGTCCCGGACCCCGAGGCCCACCTGCTCGGCCGGTACGTCCCCGTGCTCTACACCGAGCACCGCGACCGGCGGCACCTCCGCTTCCTCGCGGACTTCCTGGTTCGCCAGGACACCCACGACCTGGCCTGGTGGCGGCTGCCGAGCGCGGTGCGCGGGCGCCGGGTGCTGTTCGCCGCGGCCCTGGCGGCGCCGGTGCTGCTCGGCGCGGCGGTCAGCGGGTCCACCTCGGTCGCGGTGCTGCTGGTCGTCCTGCTCGGACCGATGATCAGCGGCCTGGGCACCGACCACCCACCGCTGCGCCTGCGCCCGACCCGGTGGTCCGGCGCCCCCGGCGCCGCGGCGGTCGGCCTCTGCGCGGGCGCGGGCGCGGGCCTGCTGCTGGGCCTGGCCCCGTGGACGGTCGTGCTGCTGGCCGCCGCCGTCGCGGCGCTCGCGGTCGCCACCGCCGTCGGCGCAGGCCCGGCCGACGGGACCGTGGGCGACCCGGACCGGCTGCTGCGGGTCGACCGCACCACGTCGCTGGTCACCGTGGTGAAGTTCGCCGTGCCGGTCGGGCTCGCGGTGGCGCTGCTCGGCGGGGGAGACGGCCCGAGGGCGCTCACCACCGCGCTGGCGATCGGCCTCGCCCAGACGGTCGCCTACCAGGCGTGGGGCCGGTTCGCCCTGGCCCGCGCCTACCTCGCCGCCACCGGGAGGCTGCCGTGGCGGCTCATGGCGTTCCTGCGCGAGGCCCACCGCCGGGGCGTGCTCCGGCAGGTCGGACCGGTCTACCAGTTCCGCCACGCCCGCCTCCGTGACCGGCTCGCGGAGGAGTACGGGCAGACTGAGCGGTCGTGACGACAACTCTTCTCCTCGGTGGCCGCGTCTACTCCTCCCAGGCGGCGACCGCCATGGCCGTCACCGACGGCACGATCGTGTGGATCGGCCAGGACACCGTCGGCCGCGCCCTGCACCCCGACGCGGAGGTCGTCCAGCTCGACGGGGCGTTCGTCGCGCCCGCGTTCGTCGACGCGCACGTGCACGCGACCTCGGCAGGCCTCCAGCTCACGGGCCTCGACCTGACCGGCTGCGCGTCGCTCGCCGAGTGCCTGGCCGCCGTCCGCGCCACCGACGAGCCGCTCGTCTGGGGCCACGGCTGGGACGAGACGACGTGGCCCGAGGGCCGCCCGCCCACCCGCGCCGAGCTGGACGAGGCCGCCGGGGGAGCGCGGGTGTACCTGTCGCGGATCGACGTGCACTCCGCGCTCGCGTCGACCGCGCTCGTGGACGCGGCACCCGGAGTCCGCGGGGCCGACGGCTGGTCGGAGGACGGGCCCCTGTCGCGGGCCGCGCACCACCACGTCCGCGCCGTCGCCAAGAACGCCATCCCGGCCGAGCGGCGCCGCGCGGCGCAGCGGGCGTTCCTGGCCCACGCCGCGAGCCGGGGCGTGGCCGCCGTGCACGAGTGCGCGGGCCCGGACATCTCCAGCACCGAGGACCTCGCCGACCTGCTCGCCATGACCGACGGTCCCAGGGTCGTCGGGTACTGGGGCGCGTTCGAGCCGATCGACCTCCCGGTCACCGGCCTCGCGGGCGACCTGTTCGTGGACGGCGCCCTCGGGTCCCGCACCGCCGCCCTGCACCAGCCCTACGACGACCGCCCGGACACCTCCGGCGCGCTCTACCACGACGCCGACGCCATCGCCGCGCACCTCGTGCGGTGCACCGGGGCCCAGCTCCAGGCCGGGTTCCACGTCATCGGCGACGCGGCGATGACCGCCGTGGTGCGGGGCTTCGAACTGGCCGCCGAGCAGGTCGGCGCGCCCGCCCTCGCGGCCCGGCGGCACCGGCTCGAACACGTCGAGATGATCACCGCCGACCAGGCGGAGGCCCTGGGCGCGTTCGGGGTCGTGGCGTCGGTCCAGCCGCTGTTCGACGCCGAGTGGGGCGGCCCCGAGGGCATGTACGCGCAGCGCCTCGGCGTGGAGCGCGGCACGGCGCTCAACCCGTTCGCCCAGCTCGCCTCGGCGGGGATGCTGCTGGCGCTCGGCTCGGACACCCCCGTGACGCCGGTCGACCCGTGGGCGGCCGTGCGCGCCGCCGTGCACCACCGCACGCCGGGGGCGGGGCTGTCGCCGAGGGCCGCGTTCACCGCGCACACCAGGGGCGGCTGGCGGGCGGCGGGCGTGGACGACGGCGTCACCGGCACCCTCCAGCCGGGCGCCCCCGCGACCTACGCCGTGTGGGACGCGGCCGACCTGGTCGTCGCCGGATCGGACTCGCGGGTCCAGCGGTGGTCGCTCGACCCGCGCTCCGGGGTGCCCGGCCTGCCGCCGCTGGAGCCCGGCTCGCCGCTGCCGACGTGTCTGCGGACCGTCCTCGACGGACGCGTCATCTACGACGCGGGCCGGATCGGCCAGGCGTGAAACTGGTCCGAACGGCCGCTGGACGTGGGCCGTTCGGACCAATATCACCTTCGTGATGGCCGAGCGTTGAACGCCGGTGCCGATTCCTGCGAATCCCTCCCTGAAGCCCGCGTGCGTGGGCTAGTGGGAAAGGAGCGGGCATGGCAGAAGCACCACCACTGACACGGCGGCGACGCACGAGGGGCGTGCTAGCGGCCGCCGGCGCCACGGTGTTGATCGCCGCCGTCGACGTCCTGGTGCCGGGTTCCTCGGTGGCGTCCAGCCACCGCGAGGCGCCGTTGATCTCCGCCGACCCGACGGTCGACAACACCGACCTGTACGCGTTCGTGGCAGGCGACCAGCCGGACTTCGTGACGATCATCGCGAACTACTCCGGCTTCCAGGAACCCAACGGCGGCCCCAACTTCTTCCCGTGGGCCCAGGATGCGCAGTACGACTTCAACATCGACAACGACGGTGACGCGAAGGCCGACATCGTCCTGCGCTGGCAGTTCCACAACGACGACCGTCGCAAGAACAACACGTTCTTGTACACCAACGGTGTCGTGGACTCGCTCGACGACGAGAACCTGTTGTTCCGCCAGCGCTACGACCTCGAGGCGATCTACGAGAACGGCCAGAAGGTCAAGCTCGTGAACAACGCCCCGGTCGCGCCGTCGCCCAACGGGCCCGCGTCGAT